>CAVOCG010000027.1:0-23399 GCA_963694095.1 Gammaproteobacteria bacterium | reverse complement strand
CGCGCTGTTTACGTGCTCTTGAAATGTAGTTTGCCGCACTGAGCATCTCTAACGGGATGGTGATGCTAGTACCGAGTGCTTTTGGAACTGCAAGAATTGTAGTGTGAGTCATGGTGAGTTATAGGCAATTGCCATAACCACGTATTTTTTTTCGCCTGATGGTGAGGATATTTCTATCGCACTGTCTATGGCTTTTCCGAGCAGGTTTTGCCCCATTGGTGAGTCGATACTTATATACCCTCGATGGGGGTCAATCTCATCCGGGCCTACGAGTCGGTAACTAGCAAAATTACTGTTTTCATCTTTCAGCGTAACAGTTGCGCCAAAATATATTTTATCTAAGTTATCAGGGACTGATTTCACCACAGTGAATTCTTCCAGCCGTTTGCTTAGATAGCGAACTCGCCGGTCGATTTCTCGCAGCCGTTTTTTACCGTAAATATAATCTGCATTTTCAGAACGATCGCCAAGCGCGGCAGCCTCGGAAACGGACTGCGTTACCTTTGGTCTTTCTTCTTTCCAGAGGGTGTTCAATTCCTGCTTGAGTTTTTTTTCACCCTCCGCAGTTATATATTTCGAACCAGGCTTCTGGGGTGCTCTATATCTGCCCACTAGGTGTATTTCCCGTTCAATAAGTGATGTGAGGTCATTGTGCAGGGGTTTACGCATTGTACCAGCTTTGGCGTTGCGGAGGAGTCTGTAATTTGTTGTTTATTCCGCTGATTAATTGAGGTTTAACTTCAATTGCTCCTCAGTTTTCTCTGCTTTATTTGAATCTTTCAAGTGCGTTAAACGTACACCTATTCCCAGCAGACGCACAGGCCGTTGTCCGCGCTCAAAGCCACGCTCACATAGATTTCGGTAGTTATCTACCTTCGCGCTATTAGACAACATTTCAACTGTGGTTTGAACAAAGTCATGGAACTTGAGTTTGATAAATTGCTTACTAATTGCATATTCACTATTTATATTGCTAAGACGCTTATTCAATTGATTACTGAGTTCGGGCAGTTCGGCCAGGCAGGTTTCCAAATTTGGCAGATCTAATGCATAGGTGTTTTCAACACTTAGTGATTTTCTAATTCTGTCTGTTTTAACTTCCCGATTATCAATTCCCTGGCTAAGTTCGTGAAGCCTAGATCCGAAGCTGCCAAAGTGCTTTCTTAATTTCTCCGCGTCTATTTGACGCAAATCAGCGCAGGTAGTTATTCCCATCCACAGCATTTTTCTGGCGGTTACCTTGCCCACTCCAATTAGTTTTCTAACCGGTAGCTGACAAACGAAATCATCTATACGATCTGGTGTAATGACAAATTGTCCGTCAGGTTTATTCCAGTCGCTTGCAATCTTGGCTAAAAACTTATTGGGAGCAATGCCAGCGGAGATGGTTATTCCGATATTTTCACGTACCTTTGACCTGATCGCTTCGGCGATTAAGGTTGCACTGCCGTGGAATAACTCGGATTTGCTGACATCCAGAAACGCTTCATCGAGGGACAAGGGTTCGATTAAGGGAGTGTATTCACGGAAAATTTCATGGATTTGTGAAGATGCCAGTTTGTACTTTTCGATGTCAGGCTTGATTATGATCAGTTCAGGGCAACGTTTTATAGCCGTAGCTGATGCCATGGCGGAATGAATGCCGAATTTTCTTGCCTCGTAGTTACAGGTAGCAACCACACCACGCCGGTTTGGTGATCCACCAACAGCAATCGGCTTGCCCACTAAATCAGGGTTGTCTCGCATTTCAATCGAGGCATAGAAACAATCACAGTCGCAGTGGATAATTTTTCGTCGCGGGCTCATTTACAATGAATACCCCAATTTAGGGTCCAAAAATCTGGTATCGCTGGGGTTTTTCAGCCGTTGGTTTGTTCAAACTTCTGCATGAAATTTGCGAGCGCTTCGCAGCCTGCAACTGGCATTGCATTATAGATCGACGCTCTTGCACCTCCTACATTTCGGTGGCCCTTCAATGCATAGAGCCCTTTAGCCAGAGCTTGTTCCAGAAAATCTCCCAGTAGATCATTGTTAGTGAGATTGAATGTCACATTCATAGTGGATCGGTGTGCTGTAAGTGCAACGCCAGTGTAAAAGTCAGAGTTATCTATAACGTTATAGAGAATGGACGCTTTGTGCACATTTTGCTTTTCGATTGAATCCACACCTCCCTGGTCTTTTAGCCACTCCAAAACCAGTTTCATCATATAAATGGCAAACGTATTGTTTGTATTAGCCAGCGAATGCTTGTCTGCATAAGTTTTGTAGTTCAGCAGGGTAGGCGTTTCCGACAAAGCTAAATCTAATAAATCTTTGCGAATAATCACACAGGCAAGCCCGGCAGGACCCAGGTTTTTCTGCAATCCGGCGAAGATGATTCCAAACTGGCTGATATCGATTTTTCTGGACAATAGTTCGGAGGTCATATCAGCGACCAGCGGAATGTCACCAGTGTCTGGAAACTGCTGCCACCTGGTTCCATAAATGGTGTTGTTACTGGTGATGTGAATATAGGAGGTATCAGGGTCCACTGATTCAGCACTGAATTCCGGAATACAATTGTAGTTACTCTTTTCGCTGGAAGCGGCAACGCTCGCGTTGCCGTAGCGGGCAGCTTCCTTCTGCGCCAGTTTGGCAAAATTACCAGATTCCACATAGGCGGCTTTTCTAGCTGAATTTCTTCCGATTAGGTTCAGGGGAACCGCGGAGAATTGCATCTGCGCTCCGCCGTGCACATACAGAATTTTGTAGTTGTCCGGGATGTTTGCCAATTCAGTTAATAAGGTATCGGTTTGATTAATAACCTCATCAAATTCCTTGGAACGATGGCTGATTTCAATAACTGAGGCACCCATGCCGTTGTAATTAAGAAATTCCTGTTGGGCTTTCTGCATTACCGGTCTTGGCAGCATGGCAGGTCCAGCACCAAAATTAAAAACTTGGGTCATGTTAGGTATCCTGAAGCTAAAGTGTGAATCTTAAAAACGCTAAACAGTTATAAAACTGTTATTTTTATTACTTCCTCGATGCCATCAATGGCAGCAAGCGCTGAATCAGACGGAATAGATCCCAGATCGATCAGGTTATACGCAATTTCGTCTCGGCTTTTGTTCAGCATATCGATTACATTGATGTTCTGATCAGCCAACACGGAGAGAATCTGCCCTAGTATTTTTGGTACATTGTGATTACAGATGGCAAGGCGAGTGCATTTTTGAGCATCGGCAGATCGATCCAGATACGAGGCAGGGAAATTTACTGAGTTTTTAATGTTGCCATTTTCGAGAAATTCCATAAGCTGATCAGCCGCCATTACAGCACAGTTTTCTTCAGCTTCACCGGTGCTCGCGCCTATGTGCGGCATGGATATGACATTTTCTCTACCCATCAGCTCCGATCTTGGAAAATCGCTGACGTACATTCTTAAGTTGCCTGCGTCCAGAGCCTCAAGTAACGCGTCAGAATCCACAATTTCATCGCGGGCAAAGTTAAGTAGGCAGGTCCCTGGGCGCACAGCTGAGAATACAGCTTTATTGATAAGGTTACGTGTCGCATCCAATACCGGTAAGTGCAGTGAGATAAAGTCTGCACTTGCCGCTAAAGTACTTAGGTTTTCAATTCGTTTTACCTGACTGGGCAAGCGCCAGGCAGCTTCTACCGACAATGCTGGATCATACCCGATCACTTTCATATCGAGACTAATGGCCATTTCTGTCACCAGTGAGCCAATTGCTCCAAGGCCCACTACACCGAGAGTCTTTCCAGCGATCTCGCTACCCTTAAAGTGCTTCTTTTTCAGCTCCATCAGCTTTGAAAGAGCGCTGTAATCTTCAACCTCGGACTGGGTATTGACGTAGTTAATACCCGGCAGAATTCCTCTGGAGGAAAGCAATAGTCCGCACAATACCAGTTCTTTGACCGCATTTGCGTTGGCCCCCGGAGTATTGAATACCACCACACCTTGCTCAGTGCAAGCGCTAACAGGAACATTGTTAGTTCCGGCACCGGCTCGTGCCACAGCCTTAAGCTGCTTGCTAATACTTCCACTTTCCAGTTTATGGCTGCGCACCAATATCGCGTCACAGGCTGTGACTTCCGGCCCGACTTCATAACTATTGGTTGGAAATCTATTCAGGCCTTTTTCGGAAATCTGATTAAAAGTTTGAATCTTATGCATAACTACTGTCCAGCCTGCTAATTTGTTGGGCGCGTTAAGTCACTTACCTGCCGAAATCGATAACACAGTCACTTTAAAGTAACGGTTCACTGTGTGATTGCACTGATTAGCTGCGGGAAAAAGCTACGCTGGGAAACGGAAAAATTAGAGCGGGCAATTATGTCGTGATTTGGTCCTAAATTCCAGCAGGATTTGGTCAATTTTATAGATTATATTCTATCCCGGTCTATCGGACTTAGGCGCTGCCTTTTGGCGCGTTATATGCCCAAGACTAGCCCCAAGCATGGCAGTCGCTCTGCAGTCCGGGGTATGATTGGACGCTGTTGAACTGGGAAAATCAAATGACAGATCTTGAATCAGGGGTACCCACCCGTATTGCAGAGTGTGAGACGCCAGTTTATCGTATTCTGGGACGAAACCCCGGGCCGATGACAGGCCTTGGTACCAATAGCTACCTGATAGGTAACAAGCGTCTTGCTCTGGTAGATCCGGGGCCTTTGGATGAAATCCAGCTGACAAATTTCCTGGCCGCAATTGGAGAGAGACGCCTGGAATGGATACTGATTACCCATACACACGGAGATCATTCGCCTGCCGCAATGCAGTTAAAAGCACAGACAGGTGCGGAATTGGTCGGCTTAGAACCACCGGTGTCAGGCCATCACGATAGAACGTTTAAGCCCGACAGGGTCTGGCCTGATGGATCAGAGCTGGACTGCGGTGAGTATACTATTCAGCTTATTCACACTCCGGGGCACGTTTCGAACCATATTTGTTATCTGCTTCAGGCCGATCAACTGCTTTTTACCGGAGATCATATTTTACAGGGCACCACATCGGTTATTTTGCCGCCGGACGGAGACATGGGGGCCTATTTGAAATCGCTTGCTTCGCTGAAAAATAGGTCGCTTAAATATCTGGCTCCCGGTCACGGTGGCTTAATGATCGACCCCCACGGTCAGATCACTAAGCTGATTCGCCATCGTCTGCAACGGGAGCATAAAGTTCTACATAGTTTAAGGATGCTGGGCAGTGTGGAATTGGATAGCCTTGTGCTCACCGTTTATGATGACGTAGCTGAGCATTTATTGCCCTGGGCAAAAAAAAACTTGCTAGCCCATCTTATCAAGCTGCAACAAGAGAAGCGGGTGAGACTTTCAGGGGCAAGTTGGGAAATTCTGGGACACAATACGTAATAATCCTAGAATTAAGTATCATATCCCCAGACATTAGGTTCGTGGTGGTTTGTTAATGGCAATGTGGCAGCTTTATTTGATCCGCTGTGAAGATAACAGCCTCTACACAGGAATCACTACCGACGTTTCTCGTCGTTTGCATGAACATCAAAATGCAGGCAAGAAGGCATCCAAATACCTGCGCGGTAAGCGCGCGTTAACCCTTGTTTACCAGAAACAAGTCGGGGACAGGTCAGAAGCTTCCAAATTGGAGTATGCTATTAAGCGGTTAAGTAAATGGCAGAAGGAGCAGTTGGTTGCAGGGCAGCTTGATATCCGCAGTTTGCCGATTGGCTGAGTTAAGCTAGGAGAACTCTATGGACACAAACCATAATAAACCTAGAATTAAATAGAATGTTCTCAGGCATTAACCAGCCAATAGGCATTCACCGGGCAGTTAAACCTTCTGCCAACGATTAGAAATGATAGTTAATAGCGAGTTGTGCTGTTCGACCATAAGTGTTGAACCCATCCACAATCCGATAGCCCTTGTCGAATAGATTTCCAACTTTTAAACGCAGCGCCAATGAGTCAGAAAACTGATACCCAGTAACAAGATTGACGAGCCCGTAGCCACCAACGTCAGAAGATGCAAAAGTAAAAGGGTTCAAGTCTTTATGACCTTCCTGCATTAACCAATCGAGGGCGACAGTAAGTTGGTTGAACTGGCGCGAAGCCTGAATCAAAAAAGTACTATTGGGGCGACGTAAAAGCTCATCACCAAGGATTACATTTTCATGGTCCAGCAGAGTCAGAGCCAGATTTAATGCCCAACCACTTAATTCCCTTGAAGCGCTAACCTCGAGGCCATTGATTTCTACTTTATCGATATTATCAAGACTAGAGAAAGTCGCGTTGCTGGTAATAAGGTCGTCAATTTCATTACGGAATAGATTGAATTTCCATGATGTATCTAGCGCAGTAAGCTCCAGCCCGAATTCTAGGTTTCTAGAAGTTTCTGGATCAAGTCTAGGATTAGCAGAGAACAAGAAGGAAGGGAAATCCACGTATAGATCTATAAGATTTGGCGCTTTGTAGGCTGTACCTAAGCTTGTCCAGATTCGGATGGATTCGTTAAAACTCTTCCCAAGCGCAATGCTGCCGGTGGAATGGCTACCAAAGCCCTCGTCGTCATCGTTACGCAATGATAAGGTGATATCCATAACCTCTGCCGAGCGCAAATAAACTCCGTAGAGGCCTTTGTTATCTCTGGAGTTTTCGGTCTGAAGAGCACCGAAGCTTGCATAATCAAGTTGCTGGTCTTTCGCATCAAAACCAATTGAAATTGAGTTTTGATCAGAAAAATTTATAGTGTTATCCCATCGCACCGAGCGGGTTCTTGCAATACTCTCGGTAGTTCCAAATGCCCCTACATTGAGATTGTCCTCAGTAAATGAATCGATAGCGAACGACGCATTCCAAATTTCACTGATAGAAAAGTCCAATAGGGCAGAAAATTGTTCGCTGTCTCCATCCACGGTGCCATCATCATATTCAGACTCAGCATTGAACTTGGAATAGCGTAGCGTCAGCGCCGTATCTTTTGTAAACTGTTGAAACAGGGATAAGGCAAGCGAGTCATTGCTAAAACCGTCATTGTCTGGACTTCCACTCACTTTTGAATCAATGCCTTCCGTCTCTTTGTTTGAGTAACTAAATCCAAAGCTGGTACTTTCAACCTTACCCGACAAATTGAGATTTGAATTGGCTGTACTCTGAGTACCTGCTGTCATATTCAGGGAACCGTCAAATGCCTCTTCCCCTGCGCCTCGGGTAAAAATCTGTAAAACACCGCCAATCGCTTCAGATCCATAAATGCTCGAGCGGGGCCCACGCACCAATTCTATGCTCTCGACCTGATCGAGGGGGATAAGTTCAAGTCGGGCTGCCATCCCTGTGGCTGTAGTCATTTGAACGCCATCGATCAGAATCAGCGTATGATCAGATTCTGTCGCGCGCAGAAATAGGCTGGTTTGCGATCCCTGACTTCCAGATTGCGCGATATGGACGCCAGTTTTACCAAGTAAAAGGTCGTTCAGGTTTTGTGCCAGAGATGCTTCAATTTCTTGTCGGGTTATGACTGTTACAGCGGTCATTAGGGCATCTGCAGATTGTTCCACACGATTCGCCGTTATTGTAATTTGTTCCAACTTTTCCTGGGCTAGGACAGGACTAACACAAGCGCCGATCAGGAGTGAGATGCATGTCCAGATAAAGTAATTCATTTATGGGTTCCTCAATGAAAAATAACTTTCATGAGGGAGAGACAGTAAGCAGAAGGACAGGGGTTGCTGAACTAGCAAAGAATCCAACTACCGATGAGCCCTCCGCTACATCGTTTTGCCAGTTCCTGCTAGTTTTGTAAGCAATGCTTCCAAAACAGTCACTGGCGGCAGTGTGCATCAGGCCGGTGTCGGGCTCTCAAATACTTGCGGGATCAATTCAGCAAATAAAGATTACCGTTGCGGGGGCAGCGTCGGGATTATCAAATAATAAAATTAATGCACCGAACTTCCCATTTAACTTGAGTTAGCAGTTATTTCACAACATGAAAGAAATACTTAAATCAAGACCTGAGACAATGACGCGAAAGTTATACAAATATTTCTGATAAAGCAAGATATATTAAACTGTAAGACTAGAAGCTAAGCACCTATATTACCCAAGCGCTGGGTAACTATTTATCCGGCTTAATGCAGTCACTGAAAATAAATAGCGACTCACAAAAACTATGTCAGCGTTCTTACTCGATCGTCCGTGCGGGTAGAGCTGGAACAATTTTAAAGTTTAAAAAGCCGTAGATTGCCCCAATAACAGGGCACATCAGGTTGAAGTAGCAATAAGGTAGGTAAGCAAAAGTGGCCACACCTAATGCGCCGCTCATATAGGCACCACAGGTATTCCAAGGCACTAGAGGCGAGGTGATAGTGCCAGCATCTTCCAGTGTTCGCGATAGGTTTTTGGCGTCCAGGTTGCGGTTCTCATACTCCGCCTTGTACATGCGGCCTGGCAGAACGATAGAGATGTATTGATCGGAAGTAATTATATTGGCGCCTATGCAGGTGGCGATAGTGGTGGCGATCAAACTCCCTGTGCTGTGCACAAATGACAGGGCGTAATCTAACAAACTACGCAACAGGCCCGTATGTTCCAATACGGCCCCATAAATCATGGCGCAGAGTATTAGCCAAACCGTATTCAACATTGAGCTCATTCCGCCGCGGGTCATTAATTCGTCGAGAGTAGAATTTCCGCTCTCTAACACGTAACCATCTGCTAGTGTTTGCCAGATTCCTTTGAAAAGAGCCAATGCCACATTGGGGGCATCGGTGGCAAGCCTCAGGATTGCGTTGTGCTGAAATAGCAATGCTAGAATAATACCCAGGCTGGCACCTGTCAGTATTGTGGGTATGGGAGGTAGCTTTCTGTTTGCCATTAATAATAGTGCAACTAGCGGCAATAGCATCAGGGGGGAGAGAGTAAAATTTTCACTCAACAGCTGCATGGTAATGGCAAGATTATCCGAATTGTCAGCTGGATCAAGGTTTAGTCCCATCAGGCCATACAGCACTAGTGCGATAATGATGCTGGGAATTGTTGTCCACGTCATATGATTTATATGGGAGAACAGGTCGGTGCCGGCAACAGCCGGTGCCAGATTTGTAGTTTCAGAGAGCGGCGACATTTTATCGCCAAAATAGGCGCCGGAAATAACTGCGCCAGCTGTAATTTCAACTGAAACCCCCATGCCGGCGGCAGCACCTATGAGCGCGATGCCGATAGTTCCTGCCACGGTCCAGGAGCTGCCTATACTGAGGCCGATCAATGCGCATATCAGACAGCTCGCTGCGTAAAAGATAGCCGGGTCCAGTATTAGCAGACTGTAATAGATCATTGTTGGCACGGTACCGGATAATATCCAGCTGCCAATTAATAAGCCTACGCTAAACAGGATAAGTATCGGTTTTAGTGCAATTGCAATACCGGCAACGATGCTGTTTTCGATTTGCTCCCAGCTACTACCGTTTCTCCAGCCTATAAGAGCGGCTACTGTGGCTCCCACGCAAAGGGCTATTTGATTGGGCCCGTAGCTGGCATCTTCGCCAAATAAATAAACAGAAAACGAAAGCAGGGAAATTAGTACAAAGACAGGGGTGAGCGCCTGTGCTATCGAGGGAGTAAATGCTGCCACAGAGTCATTTGGCCGGTGTGCTGAGATTGCCATGGTCTTCAACTTGTTATGAAACAACCAGCATAATTGCAATGCCTGCCCACTGTCTATATAAGCGGGATATCATCGAACTGGCCGGAGAGCGAGATTATAGAGTGAATTCAAGCCGGCATGGGTTATAATTCGCCCCCTTTCTTAAACGGAGGCGATTCGGAAAGGCGCACGCCGTCGGATAGACCCATGAGTAATATTGAAACTTATATGCTGGAGCTAGGCACACAAGCCAGAGCGGCTTCCCGGGAAATCGGAAAAGCCACTACAGCCCAGAAGAACAAAGCACTGCTGGCCATAGCCAGGGCATTGGATGGCAATCGTCAGGGATTGCTGGACGCCAATCAGCTAGACCTGCGTGCGGGTGAGGAAAAAGGCCTAGACGCAGCCATGATGGACCGGCTTGAGTTAACCCAGGCTCGAATTGATGGCATGATCGAAGGCTTACAGCAGGTTGTTGCGCTGGATGATCCAGTGGGAGAAATATCAGATCTAAAATACCGTCCCAGCGGCATTCAGGTTGGGCGAATGCGGATGCCGCTCGGTGTTATTGGGATCATCTATGAATCCCGCCCTAACGTGACTTGTGAAGCGGCGAGCTTGTGCTTGAAGTCGGGTAACGCAACTATTTTGCGCGGAGGGTCTGAAGCGATCAATTCTAATCAGGCGATAGCGCACTGTATTCATGAGGGATTAGAACAGGCGAGCCTGAACAAGCATGTAATACAGGTTCTGGATACCACCGACCGAGATGCAGTTGGTAAACTAATCACCATGCCTGATTACGTGGACATCATTATTCCGCGGGGCGGCAAGAGCCTGATCGAGCTCATCAGCAGGGATGCAAAAGTCCCTGTCATCAAGCACCTAGATGGTAATTGTCACGTGTATATTGATGAGGGGGCCGATCTGGACAAGGCGATCAAAGTTGCAATAAACGCCAAGACTCAGCGTTATGGAACCTGCTGTACACTAGAGTCCTTATTAATTGCACAGGCTGTGGCTTCAAAGGTGCTTCCGGAGCTGGTTCGTCAATATGCCTCACACGGTGTGGAACTTCGAGGCTGCAAGGCAACTCAGAAGATAGCCGATGGCATCTTAGCTGCTACCGAAGAAGATTGGGGGGCAGAATATCTGGCGCCTATTTTATCCATCAAAATTGTGGTAGATATTGATGAAGCCATTGCACACATTAATCAATACAGTTCGCAACATACCGATTCAATTATTACCGATGATTATAATCACGCACAGCAGTTCTTGAGAGAAGTGGATTCAAGTTCGGTGATGGTCAACACTTCCACACGTTTTGCTGATGGCTTCGAGTATGGCCTGGGAGCAGAAATTGGTATTTCTACAGATAAACTACATGCCCGTGGTCCTGTTGGTCTGGAAGGGCTAACCTCGCAAAAATTTGTTGTGCTTGGAGACGGTCACATCCGGCAATGACAGCAAGAATCGGTATACTCGGCGGCATGTTCGATCCCGTGCATAACGGGCATATGCACGGAACCAGAACAGCATTGAAATTCCTAGAGTTAGATCAGCTGAGAATAGTTCCCTGCCATGTACCAAATCATCGCAACTTGACCTCATGTAGTGCTGAACAGCGCGTTGCAATGCTGGAATTAGCCAGCGCAAAGGATGAGGGTGTTATAGTTGATGAAATCGAGATTCGACGGCCGGGAATATCCTATGCAGTCGATACTCTCAAACAACTCACTTTGAAAAACCCGGGCGATGTTTTTGTCTTTGTCTTGGGGGTTGATTCATTTAACTCACTACCACAGTGGCATCAATGGCAGACGCTGTTTGAACTTTGTCATTTTGCAATTCTTAATCGTTCTGGAAGTAAGGTTTCTGAATCGACCAAGTCAGCAACTAGATTTTCATCACGAAAGGTTGAAACGAAAAATGAATTGTTTGCTGAACCCAGTGGTAAGGTGATAGTTATAGAGGATTTCGATTACAAAATTTCCTCGTCACTGATAAGAGAAATGCTTGCGGCCAATGAGCCTATGGCTGGCGAGCTGGACGAGGCTGTGATTCAATATATAAAATCAAACAATTTGTATAACACTGAACAGTATGCGCATTGAGGTATCCACGTGAATAGCAAAGAAATATCAAAATGGGTAGTTACAGCACTTGAAGATGTCAAAGGTCAATCCATCGAATGCATTAATGTAGAACAATTAACTGCAATTACCGACTACATGGTAATCGTAACCGGAAGCTCCAATACTCACATCAAGGCAATGGCAGATGCGGCAGTTAAAAAATTGAAAGAAGCTGGTGTCGAAGTAATTGGCGTAGAGGGTAGGCAGCAGTCCGAATGGATTCTTGTGGACTTTGGTGGAGTAGTGATTCACCTCATGATGGCGTCAGTTCGCGTTCTTTACAATCTGGAAGAGTTATGGAGTTTTAAAGTAGTCAATAGCGAGGCTAGGGAAACCATAAAGCATGAAAATTAGCATCTTATCCATTGGCACAAAAATGCCAAAATGGGTAAACGAGGGCGTTGGGGAATATGAAAAAAGAATGCCCCGAGAGCTCAATCTTTCCTTGCAGGAAATACCTCTCGCTAAACGCACTAAATCCTGCAATGTAAGTCAGTGTATACAAAAAGAAGGGCAGGCTATGCTGGCCAAATTGAAACCGAGTGACTATGTAGTAGCCCTGGAGATAAATGGAAAACCAATCGACACCGCTGGCCTAGCAAAACGCCTGGATAATTTTCAGCAAGATAATCAAAATCTAGCATTGTTGATCGGAGGGCCGGATGGGCTTGGAAAAGAATGCCTGGCCAGAGCGTCTGAGCAATGGTCCTTATCTTCTCTCACGCTGCCTCACCCCTTAGTCAGAGTAATACTGGCGGAACAATTATATCGAGCTTGGTCAATTCTTAACGGACACCCTTACCATCGCGAATGACTTAATTAGATAAAGGCGAAAAACGGCTAGATATTGGCAATTTAAAGCAAGAACTATGTCAAAATGCGAATAAATGATTTTTTCTTAGTAAACTCTAATTAAATGCACAAAAAGTAGGTAAACTAACTCTTTGCTAGGTGGAATTAAACTAATTGGTTGAATTGTGGTCTAAGCTGCCTTCAGACGCCTTGAAAATTGCCGACTACAATCTGTATTAATCGCATTCGATACAAGAAAACAAAGGCCAGTTTTATATATTATGTTAGGTAAGTGGCAACTAAAAGATCATGAAAGTGAGAGGCGAATTTTTAATCGCCGTCTCATCCTTGCTGCAGCGCTGATTTTACTCCTATTTGCGGCATTAGTTTACAAATTGGTTGATCTGCAAATAGCGCAATACGATTATTTCTCTGCACGCTCAGATGGCAATCGATTGCATTCCCAATACGTTGCTCCTGCTCGTGGTCTCATTTTTGATCGTAATGGCGAATTACTTGCGGACAATCAGCCAATCTTCAACCTAATTGTAGTGAGGGAACAGGTTGAAGACATGGATGCTACTCTGCAAACTATTTCCACCCTTATTAGATTGACCGATGACGATATAGAGCAATTCAATAATCGTCTGCGCCGAAATCGGGTACCGTATTCATCGGTTCCGCTTCGATATGTTCTAACCGAAGAAGAGAGATCTAAAATTGCAGTTAATGAACATTTTTTTTCTGGGATAACTATCGAATCCCAATTTGTTCGTAACTATCCGTTATCAGATTTGACGGCTCATTCTGTGGGTTATGTCTCTGAAATTAATCGCGAAGAACTGGATAGTCTCGATGACTTGCAAAAAGAAAATTATGGCGGTACTAATCATATCGGTAAAACGGGAATAGAAAGAACCTATGAAGATATATTACACGGTACGGTAGGTTACGAAATTGTAGAAAAAAATAATCGAGGCCGGGTCATGCGCCGACTCGATCGAACTGACCCTGTCGCCGGAAAAAACATTACTCTTCATCTAGATGGTCAGCTACAAATTGCTGCTGAAAAAGCATTGGGAGATTTTCGCGGCGCGGTAGTTGCGATTGAGCCTTCGACGGGCGGTATATTGGCCATGGTGAGCAATCCTGGATTTGATCCGAATCTATTCGTGACAGGAATTAGCAGCAAGGACTACGGTGTTCTGGTGACAGATGAAATTAATACACCGTTATTTGATCGATCAACCAATCCTTATCCTCCCGGCTCAACTATAAAACCTTTCTTGGGATTAGGCGGCCTACAAAATGGGCAGGTAGATTATGAATTTGCCATTGAGGACCCAGGCTATTTCAGATTGCCGGGTGTTTCATACAGGTGGGGTGATTACACGCTGCGAACTGTGATTGGCGGTGGGCATGGTCATACGGATTTACAAAAAGCGATTTACCAATCCTGCGATACTTTTTTTTATGATTTGGGAAACCGAATGGGTATAGATACCATTCATAGTTTTATGTCTCAATTTGGGTTTGGCGAGAATTATGCATTGGACATAGACTACGCTCGCACCGGAGTCTTGCCTTCACGGGAATGGAAGATGGCAAGCCGCGGTGAACCCTGGTATCCAGGTGATACAATTAATTCCTCTATCGGCCAGGGCTATATGTGGGCCACTCCATTACAACTTGCAACTGCTGTATCTATAATTGCAAACGATGGCGAAGTAGTTCCGCCCAGAATGCTAAAAGAAATTGAGGGCGAACCATTTGTTCCAGTAATTGAAACCCAAATTCCAGATGTGGTTCTCAATGACCCTGATTATTGGCGTTATGTTGAGGAAGCGATGACCAAGGTTGTGCATCGAGCTTTCAATGAGACATTTAGGGATTATGGTACCGCCTTTGAGGCTATAGCGATGGCCGACAGGGATATGCCATACAAGATGGCGGGCAAATCCGGCTCAGCTCAGGTGGTGGGAATAAGCCAGGCTGTCTTGAAGAGTGAGGATATAATGGTTTCAGACCTGAACAAGGACCATGGCTTGTTCATCTCTTTCGCTCCGGCAGAGCATCCTACGATAGCGCCTCAAATTGCGATTGCCGTATTTGTCGAAAATGGGGAGCACGGCAGCAGTGTAGCCGGACCTATCGCCAAACAGGTCATCGACACCTATTTGTTAGACATACTGCAGATTGATTTTGCAGCAATGGAAAATACCGAAGCAGCACTAGTTACTGCGGCCGATGATTAATCAGGATTTCATCCGTCATTACACAGGATTTGATTCTGATATTGGTCGATCGAAATTCATCTGGCGCACGCTCCATTTAGACCCTCCTTTGTTAGTCAGCCTGATACTACTGGCCTGTCTTGGCCTCATGGTGCTCTATAGTGCCAGCGGTAATGATGTTGCGGAAGTGCAAAGGCAAGCCCTCACCATGCTGGTGGCGCTGGTAGTAATGGTTATTGTGGCGCAGTTCGATGTGAATTTCTTCCGGCGCTGGGCACCTTCTATGTATACAGGGGGGCTGGTATTGCTGGGCGCGGTGCTATTAATTGGTGCAGAAGCTAACGGCGCCAAGAGCTGGCTGGATTTACCCGGATTGCCAAGCTTCCAGCCTTCTGAGTTAATGAAATTCATAGTTCCGGCATTGCTTGCATGGTATTTTGCCAGTCGGCCTATACCTCCACGCTTTAAGCATCTGTTTTGGGCTGCGTTTATGATACTGATACCGGCAGCCTTGATAACCGTGCAGAATGATACGGGTACGGCGATCATGGTAGCCATGTCAGGTGTATTTGTGGTGTTGCTGGCGGGGATTCGCTGGCGCATTATATTTTCCGGGCTTTTTGCGCTAATGCTAGTTTCTCCTGCCTGGTACTTGTTTGTTGCTCAGGAGCATCAGCAAAATCGAATACTCACATTCTTTAATCCCTATCGAGATCCTACAGGTGCTGGTTACAACATCATTCAGTCTCAGATTGCCATTGGTTCTGGCGGCCTGTACGGAAAGGGTTGGGGCGAGGGTGCTCAATCTCAACTCGACTTTATTCCCGAAAGCAATACTGACTTCATATTGGCGGTGCTAGCAGAGGAGTTTGGTTTACTTGGTGTGCTCTTCTTAATTGCACTGTATTTGTTTGTTCTTTCCAGAGGTCTCTATATTGCCTATGGCGCGCAAGATATGTTCAGCCGCCTCCTAGCAGGTAGTATTACTTTGACATTCTTCTTTTACGTGTTTGTCAATATGGCCATGGTTTCTGGATTACTACCCGTCATCGGCCTGCCATTGCCCCTTATCAGCCGCGGCGGTACTTCGATTGTTACGCTTTTTATCGGGTTTGGTATTTTGATGTCCATACAAACTCGCGGAAAGAAAAAAAGAAGGTAACCTATTGAAAATAAAGACATTAATTAAATGGTTAAGCCAGAAAAAGCCAGATTAATTGGACATGCGGCTGATTCTTGCGCTTGTTGATGCTAATAAAATTACACTATTGGACGCTAAGCTAATAAATTCAAAGGGTTTTGTTAGCGGATTCGGCTCATGAAAATAGTAAAACGATTCAAAGTAAAAACAGGCTTTTCCCGGTGCGTTCTTGTTGGCAGCAGTTTGTTACTACTTGTTGCCTGCGGTAGTACTGCTCCTCCACCAGAGCCGGCCAATGCCGGACGCTACAGTATTAAGCAGGATCGGGCTCCAACCCGTGATATCGATCTCGCGACAATACCGGATGTAATACCCCAACCGGTAAAGCGAACTATGGCGGGTAACAGGAGCCCTTACACTGTATTGGGTAAGACCTATTATGTTATGCCAACTGAGGATGGTTACCAGGAAACGGGGGTGGCTTCGTGGTATGGCGAAAAATTTCACGGCCACAAAACCTCCAACGGTGAAGTATTTGATATGTATCTGTCATCGGCGGCGCATAAAGCGCTGCCCATTCCGAGTTTTCTCAGGGTAACCAATTTGGATAACAATCGATCGGTCGTGGTGAGGGTTAATGACCGGGGGCCATTTCACGGCGACAGGGTAATCGATTTGTCTTATGCGGCAGCATTGAAATTGGGTTATGCAGACAGAGGTACAGCACGAGTGCAGCTGGAGGCTATCACGCCTTATCGCGATGTGGCAGCACCGATGAAAAGTGGCCGATTCAATGATGTTGCGGCGTCGACGGAAAGCGCAAGCGCCAAAAAATATTTGCAGGTAGGTGCCTTTGCTGACTTGCAGGCGGCACGGCGAGTTTCCGATAGACTTAAACAGTTAACTGATCGCAGGGTATTTATTCAGACTAGCGATGAATATGCTAATAGTGCGCTGCACAGAGTTAGAGTAGGGCCGGTCAATGATCCGGGTGAGATGCAGCAAATTACTGAGCGGGTGGTTGCTGCAAACCTGGGAAATCCGTACACTGTGACTGAGTGATATCAGGCCACGTGTTTCCCTAATTTTTTTCCTCTGTACAAGGTTGCGACTTATTCAGAGGCTTCCTATATGGAATTTCATTATGTTTTCTGAGAACAAAATTACTGTTTTCGTTATCAATTTATTACGTTGGCGTGCTCGAGAGATGGGTTTACTGATATTCGTTCTGGGTACTGCTTCAGTCTATGGCGCTCCGGCGATTATTCCGCGCGCGCCAGACATAGCAGCTACTAGTTATATCCTGCTCGATGCTAAAACCGGGCATATTATTATCGAAGAAAATGCTGACGAAGCGCTGCCGCCCGCTAGTCTCACAAAAATCATGACTGCCTATATTGCCACTGAGGAACTCATTAGCGGCAATCTGAGCTTGAGCGATGAGGTTCACATCAGTGAGAAAGCGTGGCGAATGGACGGCTCCAAAATGTTTGTCGGTGTTGATACCAGTGTTCGGGTAGATGATTTATTACGCGGAATTATCATTCAGTCAGGCAATGATGCCAGCGTTGCAATTGCCGAGCACATCGCAGGCAGCGAAGAGGCATTCGCTGACATGATGAATCAGTATGCTGAGGTACTGGGAATGAGCACCAGCTTCTTCATGAATGCAAGCGGTCTGGATACAGAGCAGTACTACAACATCATGTCAGCGCGGGATTTATCCACACTTGCTCGTGCCACGATAGCTAGGCATTCGGATTACTACCCGCTTTATGCGGAGAGAGAATTTACCTATAACGACATTCGACAGCCTAATCGCAATACCTTGTTATTCAGAGATCGCAATGTGGATGGAATGAAAACAGGCTGGACTGACGCGGCTGGTTATTGTTTGGTAGCATCGGCAGAGCGGGATGGAATGCGGCTTATCTCAGTGGTAATGGGCACAGCAAGTGAAGAGGCGCGGGCTATAGAGACACAAAAATTATTGACGTATGGGTTTCGTTATTTTGAAACCCATAAACTTTACGATGCCAACCAGGTGCTTACAAATGTTCCAGTTTGGTCTGGCCAGGAGAGTGCAGTGGATTTGGGAATCGAGGAAGAAGTTTACATAACTATTCCACGGGGCCAGGCTGAGCAGATGACTGCGACAGTGGACATAGATGAAATCATTACCGCACCATTGGACAATGGTCAAATAATGGGTGTGGTCAATGTGGTGCTAGATAATAATTTATTGTACACAGCCAACGTTATTACGATGCAAGAAGTAGAGCAGGGAGGGGTACTGAAGCGGTTTTTAGACTGGATCACCTTGCTTTTTTCAAATTTATTTTCTGAGTAATTCATCAATGAGTAAGCCGCTTAACCTTCATAACCTGGAAGAGGAAGCCCCTAGAATTGAGTTTCCCTGTGACTATCCGATCAAGGTAATAGGGCATGCTGTTGAGGATTTGGAAGTTTTAGTACTTGCTGTATTCGAACGTCATACTGGGCCGGTTTCTCCACAAAAACTGAAACGTCAGCCAAGTAGCAAGGGCAATTATGTGTCGCTTACCGTGACTATTGAGGCAATGGGCGAAGACCAGCTCAGTCAGATATTCTTGGATCTCAAAGCCATAACAAGCGTGAAAATGGTGTTATAGGGAGACGAAGCTATTGCCGCTTTTTGTGGCTTTCAGCGTCACACTTTAAACCACAAAGAAATTTAATAAGAGGCTCCCCGCACTTGCAGCTGTCAGCTTACAAGTGGTTCCAGACCAACAAACTTGAAACTGCTCCGCTAGATCATCCTGCACTGGTGGTGCGCAGACTTGGCCTGCAAGAGTATGAGCCAATTTTGAAATCCATGCGTTATCGCGCAGAGCATCCCTCCCAAGATCGTAAAGACGAGATTTGGTTGCTTAGCCATAAGCCGGTTTTTACTCAGGGGCAGGCAGGCAAGCCCGAACACATATTAAACCCTGGTAAAATAGCAGTAGTTCAAATTGATAGAGGGGGGCAGGTAACCTATCATGGCCCTGGACAACTAGTTGCCTACCTTCTCTTGGATGTGCGGAAGCGGAAACTAAGTGTTCGTGCCCTAGTGGAGCTTATCGAGCGGGCAATTATTGAAACGCTAGATAGACTGGAAATACCTGGAAAGACTCGGGCAAAGGCACCGGGGGTTTATGTAGATGATGCTAAAATTGCGGCGTTGGGTCTGCGTATCAAAAACGGGTGTAGTTACCACGGTTTGAGTTTCAATATAGATATGGATTTATCTCCATTTGCCAGTATTAACCCGTGTGGGTTCGCTGGCTTGAACGTTACTCAGGTTGCCGATTTTGTAACTCAAAAAGAGCAGCTAATGCAAAGAGTGAGTAATATTCTCATTGAGCAGTTGCTGTATCATCTGGGTTATGAAAAACAAAGTCACTAAATTTCCAAGCGGTATTGAAATGGTAGAGAGAAAAAGACGCAATGTTCTGGTGGAAGGCGAGAAACTACGGGGCGCAGAAAAAGTAAAACGGATCCCGGTAAAAGTTATTCCTACCACCGAAATTCTGCACAAGCCAGATTGGATTCGGGTAAAAATACCTGCCTCACCAAAAATAAATTCTATTAGGCAAAAGCTTAGGCAACATAAGTTAGCATCAGTATGTGAGGAGGCATCTTGTCCCAATTTGGGTGAATGCTTCAGTAACGGTACCGCAACTTTTATGATCATGGGTGAAATATGTACCCGGCGCTGCCCGTTTTGCGATGTAGCCCATGGTAAACCTAAGCCGTTGAATAAAAGTGAACCAGGTGAGTTAGCTGCGGCTATTGCAGAAATGGATTTACGTTATGTTGTCATAACCTCGGTTGATCGTGATGATCTAAAAGATAGCGGGGCGCAGCATTTTGCTAGCTGTATAGCTGAAATACGACGAAACAGCCCGGACATAAAGGTAGAGATATTGGTTCCCGATTTCCGTGGACGTATGGAAGTGGCCTTGAAAATTCTCGAGCAGGAGCCACCGGATATTTTTAATCACAATCTGGAGTCGGTGCCGAGCCTTTACCGTAAAGTTCGACCCGGTGCAGACTATCAGTATTCTCTGGATTTGCTGGCTGGCTATAAATTACTGTGCCCGGAAGTGGCCACTAAATCAGGGTTGATGCTCGGTCTTGGTGAGACATTGGAAGAAGTCAGGCAGGTGATGCAAGATCTGCGACAGCATAATGTGGATATGCTGACATTAGGCCAGTATTTGCAGCCGAGCAGAGATCATCTTAGGGTAGAAGAATTTATTCATCCTGATGAATTTGAAAAACTACGGACTTTCGGTGAAAGCCTTGGCTTTGCACACATAGCGAGTGGCCCGCTGGTACGATCTTCCTATCATGCTGACAAGCAAGCTCAGGGAGAGGTGATAACATAGGATGATTAAACCGGCTGTATAACAAGTAACAATAAATCGCGTAGAGCAGTAGTAATCAATATGAATCTTGGATGGCGCCAATTAAGCATAAGTGTTTTTGCGATCACCGTTACCATGGTCATGTTTGTCTTTATCACTCAAAATCTGCTTCTTATCGGCGATCAGGCATTATGGATTCGTGCTGCAATAGTGGCTTCTGCAATAATTGCCGCCCTGATTGCCGTTTATCCCTTTAACCCTGTCTTCACTAATCGTCCCGGAGTATACGCGTTGGTTGTTTGCTTTCCTGCGACCTTGCCATGTTTCTTTTACTTTCTTTATCTTTTGCCTGGCCAGGCCGGCGTAGGGATAACTGCAGAGCAAGTGCAAAGCCAGTTAATAACAGACAGAACAAGTAATGGCATTATCGAAGTCGGTTTCAGTTATCCAATTTTTACACCGACGATCACTGTGACTAACCATGAGCTCTATACTAAATCAGCCAGTGTTTATTTGCGCATTACCGACGGTAACAACGAAGATGTTTTGTTCCGAGCAGTCAGGCAGGAGATAACGAGCACTAGCCTGAGTGTGGAATCGACCGCAAGAAATATGTTGAGTCGAAATGATGAATACCTGTTTTCCCCACTACAAATAGCTCCGGGGCGAAGTGTTATTGGCAAAGTGGTATTTATCATTAGTGATCTGAACGATGGTTCAACTTTTGATGAGGCTCTGGGTAGGAGCTACCCTGCACAGTTTGAGTTGCGTGACCCTGCAAATAGTGAAATTTTGGTGGTGTTTCCCTTAGATAAAATTTGAGGAGTTCTTGGAAACGCACATTTTTTCTTACTAGCCACCAATTCCACTTAGTTAATCGTGGGCAGCGGCATTTCGGGACTGTCCTCAGCACGGGCTTTCTCGAAAGCAGCTACCGGGCTCGGTGTCCTTACCTGTTCCAACCAGAAGACACCGTCATAGGGATAGCTGTTGCCTCGAGTAGAAACAAAATCCATGTCGCCATCGCCGTCCATATCCCGCGCGATGAACTTGTCGAACATGGCACGCTTACGCCGTGAGATATCGTGGCGCGTCCAATCTGTTTTGGCGTCTCCGGGATTTTCAAACCAGGCGAGCCGCCCGAGTGCATTGTTTATGTCAACATCATTGTCTTCCATTCTGTCGCCGCTGCTATAACTCCCGGCCATGACGTCGATGTATCCGTCACCGTTGATATCCGCCAGTTCGATCCCTGTCATGGTATCGGTGCCGAAACTACCAATGGGGTAAGAGTTCCACGCATTGTCGATGAGTTCCGGTTGTTCGATCCAGGCCAAACCAACTCTTCCTACCTGGCTTACCATGTCCAGACGTCCGTCACCACTAAGGTCGACGTAACGAATGCGAAAGCCTTGCATGGCCGGACCATTGATTCCGATGGCGTGCTCTTTGAACCGCAGGTTTCGTGCATCGATGTTTTCAAAGAAGACAATGCGCCGTTCGCCGGTACTGCCCACCATGACGTCGAGATCGCCATCCAGATCGAGGTCGAAAGGTTCAGCATTCCGCGGCACGCTGTATCTGCCTAGTGGGATTTCCTGCCAACTGTCGCCATTGAGTGGATCGCCATTAATTTTAAAAATGGAAACCGGTGTGGATCGTGCACGGTCCTGAGGGCCGGGCCGCTGGGCACCCTTATTTGCAGCCACCGCTTCCGGCCTACCATCGCCATCGATGTCCGCCAGATAAACACGAATAAATGAGCCACGATTCTGAGAGATAGGGAGAATCAATCTTGACCAGGTTGTGGTGCGTGCCCCGGGGCCGGGATTCTGCAAATAGATCAGATGAGACAGCTCGACTGCAGCCATCACATCCAGGTAGCCGTCCCCATTCACGTCGGCAATCGCCGCGTCTTCCACTGCAGAGACTTCGGCGCCTTCGGCAAGTGTAATATTGGTCCACGTATCCGGATTACTGGATCCAAATGCCACACGTATATGGCCGCGTGGCTCTGGTGTAAAGCCTGGCAGAACCTGGGCAGAATCGTAGTTATTATCCGATTCGTGGACAGACACGATATCTTCGAACCCATCCCCGTCTAGGTCTGCCATAACCAGTCCATCGCTGCCGCTGATATCCACACCGGAAATAGCCTGATCGTCGATTCGGTGTTCCTTCCAGCTGATGTAAGAGCCGTCGACCGCCCGGGCACGGGTCGGTGAATCTCCAACCAGAGATTGGGCTACTGCGGGACAGGTGAGTAGAATTAGCAATCCGAGAACTACTTTCTTTAGCAGAAGGGCATGCCTAATTCTAATATTCATTTTCTTGTACACGAGCTTACACTGCGTTTAGAAGGTGCTGTTAAGTTAACCAGCATAAAGTCATGATTATGCCATGAAATTATTAAAACCAATATACTAACGTCACCGATTTCAAACTAAAATCGTTCAATTTTCGGGTTGGCTCAACTAGCACTTAGTTCCGAAGCTTAAGATTGAATTTCTGTAGATGGCTTTCTTGTGATAATAAACGCTGCTTGGTTCTTGCGATATTCCCATTGATAGTCAATCTCTAAATCAGTATTGTAAAAATGACGTTCTAAATCCTTCCTGGTATCAAAGGTAAAAGCGGAGGTGGATTTTTTGGTCGTTCGGGTTAAACACACACAAAATTATCGCCCTTAATTCGATTATGTACACGTTTTTCTGATGCAAGCACTGAAGAGACAGCTTTGGGTCGAAAGCCGTCATTTAGTATCAGCAGAGGAAGAGCGGTAGTTAGCCCTTTGATGATATAGAGGGGCTGGCAAGTTGACAGCAATCAGGGAAGCTTATCGATCTTCCAAACAGACAGGCACTTATTGCCCCGTCTGTTACCGGCATGGTACTCCACCATTTCGCTTGAAGGTTGGGGCCAGTTGAAGGGAGCAAGGGTCATATTTAGCGACCGGTGCTTCCCAGTCACAATGTCTTTATTTAGCTTAACTGCTGGGAACTGGGTTACCATCAGATAACTGGATCCACTGGATTTTATATTCTCAATTGCTTTGAAAATATCCTCGAAGCTAAGATGCACCAGACA
>CAVOCG010000026.1:0-23748 GCA_963694095.1 Gammaproteobacteria bacterium | reverse complement strand
TTACCAGTAATTCGTAGCTGGTTTCCTCTAATTGTTGGGTCAGCAGAAGCTCCTGGTCGAATCCACTTATGCCGTCGGTCATTAACAAAATCTTGCCTCCAACAGCTTCAACATCATCGAGCAGCCCAATGGCTAAATCGATAGCTGACATTGGGTTACTGCCAAACAGTGGCATGATATTAGGGCTTAGGGAAGGCACCAGGGCAGCGATAGTCACTGTGTCATCGGTTAGTGGCGTGACGGTATGAGCATCGCCTGCGTACACCACTAAAGCTGTTTGCCCTTCGTCCCGCAAGTTAAGTATATCTCGTAGTTTGCGCTTGGCTAGGTCAAGCCGATTGGGCACATGGTCTGGTGCGAACATTGATAAAGAAAGGTCCAATACAATAACCATGGCATCTTCCCGCTTCTGCACAGGCTGAGGCAGTTTCTCCCAAACCGGTCCGGCCATGGCGATAACCGAAAATATCCATGCTGTAAAGAGCAGAAAGATTGGTGTGCGCTGTGCCGCGTTTTTGCTGCGGTCGAGTAAATAAGGAAGTAGGGATTTATCGATGGCTTTGTCCCATGCCGTTATAGCAGAGTTCATTCGCCACATCGCAGCAAAAAACACGAGTACAGGTAGAAGGCCGAGCAGCCAAAGTGGTCTGAGTAGGTGAAGCTCATCGAAAAGGTTTGCCGGAATGGCAAGTTCCATTATGCTCCGCCTCCAGGTAGGGCCTCAGTCGCCGTGGGTTCCTCATAGTTTTCTACGCGTGCTTTGCCAGCCAGCGATAACCAGGGAATAGAGCACAAGGCGAGAAGGTAACTGATTAGCACAGCCGCACCTAGGGGCCAGAAGAAAAGTACACGGGTTGGTCGATAGGTTTGCTCATCCTGCTCGATGGTTTCCAGTTGATCGAGCTCTTCGTAAATATCCACTAAATCGTTCACATCCCGGGCTCTGAAGTAGCGACCGCCAGTAGATTCTGCAATTTGAGTTAAGACCTCTTCGTCTAATTCCGCAGACGGGTTAATGGCCCTGGCGCCGAAAAAGGTACGTTGGACAACCTGATCCGCGCCAATACCGATGGTATATATCTTAATATTCTCGGTTCTTGCCAATTCTCCAGCCTGTTGCGGTGATACTGAGCCAGCATTGTTTACACCGTCTGTTAACAGAATCAGGACTCGGCTATTTTCTGGGCGGGTGCGCAAATGTTTCACAGAAAGCCCGATAGCATCGCCTATTGCGGTGGCTGATTCTTCAATGATTCCGATATCGGCTTCTTCTAGCAAGATGCCCACGGTTCCTCGATCGAATGTAAGTGGCGCCTGCACATAAGCATGGGCTGCGAATAAAATAAGTCCAAGGCGGTCGCCTTCACGGCGTTCCACAAAATCACCCACAACGGCTTTAACCACATCAATTCTGGAAGCTTGTCGATTACCCACCACCATATCCTGTGCTTCCATACTTCCGGAAATATCAACGGAGAGCATTAAGTCGCGTCCAGTAGAGGGAAGCTGGACTGGTTCGCCCAGCCATTGTGGTCGGCTGGCAGCTACTACCACAAGCAGCCAAATAAGGGTGCAGCAAATCAGGTTAAGTAGCCGGCCACTTGTCAGGTTCTCATTCTCAGATTGCAGTCGTGACAGCACACTGAAAAAAGGTACGTAAAGCGCTGCATCCTGCTTGGGAGCGCGGGAGAGCGCTCGATACACCAGAAAGGGTAACGGTAATGCAAGGAAGGCTATTGGCCAGGTAAATTCAAGCATATCAGCTGTTAAACCTTTGTTGGGATGTTGCCGCAGGATTACTCATATAAAGACTGCTGACCCACTTTTGTCCCAGGCTGTTCATCTTGTTGACATCCACGTTGCACTTAAGTTGAAAACGGCCCTTGCTCAAGGCATCGGCCATCTCGGTGTCAAGGTTGGAAGAGTTACCTTTTTCGCAAATAAAAGCAACCCACGCGTCGCCGCCTAGACTCGCCGCATTAGAGTCGGGATAGTGCCATAACGCAACCCGGCGCAGAACTGAATTGAACTGGTTTACAAAACGCAGTTTCAGTTCGCTGTCAGCGTTGTTATCAGCCATGATGTATTGCTGGTAGCACTGGTCCAGTTCTGCCAGTGCATACTGAAGAATTTTTTGCTGGGTGCGCACTTTCTGGTAATGGCGGCCGGAATAAAAGACGGCTATTAACATAACGAAGGATAATATCCACCAACCAGGGGCAGGTGGCCAGTAGGTCACTGCTGAGGGCAGATGAATATCGGCCAGCTGCGCTAGGAGTTCTTGGCTGTCCATTGACGAATTTGTTCCACTACCTGTTGATTGGTTCGTATTTTCAATAGACGTACTCGCAGACGGTCAAACTCGGACTCAAGGTCGCTCATACGTTGTTTAAATTGTTCTCTGTAGCGGGTTCTTGCCGCACTGCTGTGGGTATTTATCGCGCCTTTGCTTGCGCCGTCAGTAATGGCATAAAAGCCAGGAACCGGTAAAGTCTCTTCCAGTGCATCATATACCATACAACAGATAACGTTGTTATGACGTGATAGCTGATTCAGGTATTGTAATGCCTTGTCGTCCAAGGTGATGAAGTCGGAGATTATATATAAAGTGCTGCCCGGTTTAGTTATACGTCTTATCTGGCCGAGTGCGTGGGCCAAGCCGGGCTTGAAATCAGAGGCTGAAGGAGTTTGGGTTTCGGGGTCCTGTACATGCTGCAGGTTCTGATTATAAACATGAATCTTATTTAACAGATGAAGTGCAGAACGGCGGCTGCGTTTAGGGCGCACTAAGGTGGATTCTGTATCAGAGAATACGAGTCCACCCACTCGGTCGCCATTATCGATGGCCAGCCAGCAAAAAATCGCTGCTGCCTGCGCAGCAATCACCGATTTAAACGCGACTTGGCTGCCAAAGAACATATTATGGGTTTGGTCGGTAGCAATAATTACCGGCCGCTCGCGTTCTTCCCGGAATACTTTGGTGAAGGGTCTTCCTGTCCTTGCAGTGACACGCCAGTCGATCAGACGAATATCATCGCCAGCCTGATAGGGCCTGAATTCTTCAAAGTCAATTCCGCGGCCACGCATTTTTGATAAGTGGAGCCCTGAAATGCCCGCTATTGAGCGATTATGGGCCAGGTATTCCAGTGTTTTCGCTGCATATCGCTGTATTAATAACTGCTGCAAGCTAATGATGGCACCCGTACTCTTATAGCGAGTATGTAAAGGGTCAATTTGCATCTTGGTGGACATAATGAATCGCTGTGTATTTTAGGCTGAGGGCACGCGCTCGCGAACTGTTTCGAGTACCTTATCTGGCGTGATACCACTGGCTTCTGCTTCAAAAGTAAGCAAAATTCGATGCCTGAGCACATCAAACAGGATTTCCTGTACATCGTCAGGGCTTACAAAATCGCGTCCTTGAATCCAGGCGTGGGCGCGAGCACATCGGTCCAAAGAGATTGTTCCACGCGGACTGGCACCGTATTCGAGCCAGGAATCGAGATCCTCACCATAAAGCTCCGGCTGCCTGGTAGCCATGATCAGTTGAATAATATACTCCTCGACCTCCGGCGCCATGTGCATTGACAAAATATCCTGTCGACAGGCGAATAACTCCTCCTGGGCGACCTTTTTGGGGGCTTGAGGTGCCTGATTCTTTGCTTCGTTCCTAACGAGGTTCAGAATTTCTCGCTCGGCATCAATAGCTGGATAGCCTATTGTGACGTGCATCAGGAAGCGGTCAAGCTGTGCCTCAGGCAGTGGATAGGTGCCTTCTTGCTCGATGGGATTTTGAGTGGCCATAACAAGAAACAAAGGAGGTAGTGCAAACGACTCGCGCCCCACACTCACCTGATGCTCGCCCATGGCTTCGAGCAAGGCTGACTGAACCTTTGCCGGGGCCCGGTTGATTTCATCTGCCAGTACTAGGTTGTGAAATATTGGACCCTGCTGGAAGCGGAACGAGCCATCTTCCGGTCGAAATACCTCTGTACCAGTAATATCGCTGGGTAAAAGATCTGGTGTGAATTGAATTCTGTGGAAATCACCATCGATCGCACGCGAAAGGTCTTTGATGGCCTTGGTTTTGGCCAGCCCAGGCGCACCTTCCACTAGCAAGTGGCCATCCGCGAGCATAGCTATCAGTAATCGGTTAATTAAGCGCTCTTGCCCTATAATTTGACGTGATAACCAATCTTTTAGTTCTGTTATTATTCCATGATGACTCATATTCGAGATTCTCTGATTTCCGTGGAGCTGTTAAGCCAACGTCAGCGATTGTAAACGTTTTACCTAGGATGTCTAGGCGCAGATTGTAGCGTAATGTAGCGATGGGGGCCTCTTGGTTGAGGTGTGTCAATAAATGTCGAAAATTGTCGTAAAATGAACTAATTCAACAAGGTAACCCTATCGAGATCTGTATCATAATTATTGCGGTGAGGCGGAATTTAGTAGTGCCGTGGCCCTTTTTTCGAAAGCGATTGATACAACGGTGAAGCTTTTGCCACATAAATTACTAGCAGAATCACGTGCTAGGTGGAAGGCGGACACTATGTGGATAGCGGTGTCCGGGTTGAACTGGCTGGCTCAGTTGGTATCAGATGATTATTGGCAAACACTGGCATGGGAGACGTTCCAGGATGATTTGGGATGGCAGCAGCGCGCATTAACCTGTAACGTCATCCCTGTTATCGATAACAAAACCTGCGCTCAACAATTGGGGTGCTCAATATCCAGAACACATCGAGTGTTTACAAAACATGCTGGTTCACTTGCAGCGAGATGGCAAGTTTGCCTATCCGATGTTCTCGGTTGTGTTGAGGGAGCTGTTAAATCTTGCTGACAGCCAGGCCCACCAAAAGTAGTCTTTAGAAGCACAACTAATATGCAACAATTAATTCTTTACACGACTGAGGGCTGCCACCTTTGTGATGAGGCAGAGGATTTACTTAAGCAGTTGGAATCGGTGAAGGAATATGAGCTGCAACTTGTTGATATAAGCTTTAGTGGGGAGTTAATGACTATTTATGGCATTCGCATCCCTGTAGTGCGGCGAACTGACAACGGTAATGAGCTTGGCTGGCCGTTTGATAGAGCTTCATTATTAGCTTTTGTAACTTAGGCAGTAAGCTTGAATAGCGTTCTTGCATTAGCGGTTGTCTCTGTGGCCAATTGTTCTTTGCTACGACCGGTGCATTGCGAAACGGTCTCCAGAACTGCCGTCAGAAAGGACGGTTCATTACGCCTTGATTTCGGTTTAGGGTGCAGATTACGTGGTAGAAGATACGGCGCGTCTGTTTCCAATAGCAAACGATCAGCTGGTACTTTACTGGCTATCCTTTGTAAATCCTTCCCCCTGCGTTCGTCGCAAATCCAACCAGTAATGCCGATGTACATATCGAGCTGGAGATAGTCATCGAGCGCTTTTTCCGTATCCGTAAAACAGTGAACCACGCCGCCACAAAGCTGGGATCGGTACTGGGTCAGTATGGAAAGAAAGTTTTCATGGGCATCGCGTTGATGCAGGAACACTGGTTTTTGCAATGCAATAGCTATTTCTAGGTGCTGTCTGTAGACCCGTTCCTGATCTGAATGCGGTGAATAATTACGGTTGAAATCAAGGCCGGTCTCGCCCACCGCTACTACTTTTTTAGATTTAGCCATTTCACTGATTTGTGCAAGGTCATGGTCCGAACATTGATTTGCTACGTGGGGGTGACAGCCTGCTGTAGAGCTCAATTGGTCACTGTTGGAGGCTAATTGAAGTGCTTTTTTACTAGAGGTTAGATCAGTTCCGGTAACTATGATATGCACTACACCGGCTTCGGTGGCGGACTGAATGACATCTTCTTTATCATGGTGAAAGGATTTGTGGCTCAGGTTTGCACCAATGTCAATCAAATTCATAGGATTGCTTGAGCTTTCAAGAAAAAGGAATGAGCAAGCTTACCTTATGCATAGGAAGCCGTCTCTTAACTTAAACAGTGGTCTGTAGATATTAGTTGGTTAATGGCAGATAATGCGCGGCCGTTAAACCACTTATGCCGTATGTAGGGCACGATGTCGGACGCCGGAATAGATAAAAAGCAGCTTAATTGGAGCGAACTGGGTTTTCAGTATGTGAAAACTGATAGGCGGTTCAATGCTGTCCATGAAAATGGTAGCTGGTCTGAAGGGGGATTGCTTAATTCTGAATTTATCGAAGTCCATGAAGGTGCACCCGCACTGCATTATGCCCAACAATGCTTCGAAGGAATGAAGGCACAAACTGCGCCTGATGGCCGGGTTTTATTATTCCGGCCCGACCTAAACAACGAACGTTTTAGCCTAGCCGCTTCACGTTTATTAATGCCAGAGGTTCCCTCGGAGTTGTTCATGACCGCGGTCGAGGAGACCGTTCGGGCTAACTATGCCTGGATTCCACCCTATGGTTCGGGTGCTTCTTTATACATACGGCCAATGTTAATTGGAGTGGGTGAAAATCTAGGCTTGAAGCCGGCGCAGCGAGTAGAATTTCGCGTGTTTGTATCACCAGTCGGTCCGTATTATAAAAGCGCCGGCCTGGCAGTCATTTCCCTGGCCGTATCTAAAATGGATCGTGCTGCGCCTAATGGCACCGGCAGCTATAAAGTTGGCGCCAACTACGCAGGTGGGTTGTTAGCCACTCGTAAAGCGCAGGAATTAGGTGCCAACGAGGCGCTGTATCTTGATTCAGCTCAACGCCGCTATATAGATGAAGCGGGTTCGGCCAATATTATTATAGCAATGAAGGGTAGACGGTTTGTCTCGCCGAAATCTCATGCAATCTTGCCCAGCATAACAAGACGCTCAATCATGATGCTGGCACGTGATGTATTAAAACTGGAAACTGAAGATCGTCCGGTTGATTTACGCGCCGAATTTGATCAATTTGAAGAAATCGCGGCCTGCGGTACTGCGGCGGTTCTGTCGCCGGTTGGACGCATCTGGTTTGATGAAGACTGGCATAGCATCTATAAGGACGGACAGAGCGTTGGGCCAGTAATGCAGGAGTTGTATGATCTTCTGGTTGGTATTCAAAAAGGGGAAATTGCGGACCAATACGGATGGGTGCACGAAGTCAGTATCTAGCTGGGCCACCAATTCAACTCAATCAAGTGAAAGCAGCTAGTTTGAATTGCAATACGGTTAGCTCGGTTAATACCTTCTGTCGTTGTTTTACCGAAGAAATTAATCAGATTAATCGTTTGTAATTGGATAAGTATTGTTAGTCCGCTCGAAAATTAATTTCGATGAAAGCTTGACCGAATCCCAACTTAACTTTATATATGTGCGCAGCTCAGATAGCCGTAATGTGTATTTATGGCTGCAGAAACAACATGGAACAACCATAACAGATGTCAAAATCTCTAGTAATCGTTGAGTCTCCGGCGAAAGCAAAGACCATAAATCAGTATTTGGGTCCTGAATTTATCGTAAAATCCAGCGTTGGTCATATCAGGGATTTGCCCACCAGCGGCAGCGGCACGCCCGCAGATCCTAGAGCTCGTGCAGCGGCAGCTGCAAAAACTCGCAAGATGGCACCGGCGGAAAAAGCCAAATATAAGAAAAAGAAAGCTAAGCAGCAGCTGGTTAATCGAATGGGTATTAACCCGGATGCAGATTGGAAAGCGAATTATCAAATATTGCCGGGCAAAGAGAAAGTTGTAACTGAGCTGCAGAAGATTGCAAAAACAGCAGACACTATTTATCTGGCCACTGACTTGGACAGAGAAGGTGAAGCCATAGCCTGGCACTTGAAAGAGTCAATCGGCGGCGACCCTGAGAGATACAAGCGAGTTGTTTTTAACGAGATTACCAAGCGTGCGATAACTGAGGCTTTCTCGAAACCCGGTGAAGTTGACATGCGATATGTTGAGGCGCAGCAGGCTAGACGATTTCTGGATAGGGTTGTCGGGTTTATGGTATCGCCTCTTCTCTGGAGCAAGGTGGCTCGTGGTCTTTCTGCTGGTCGTGTGCAGTCGGTTGCAGTGCGACTTGTTGTCGAACGAGAACAGGAAATCAGAGCGTTCATCCCAGATGAATATTGGGAGGTTTTCGCCAATTTGCAGACAGCCTCTGACGCCGGGTTACGCTGCCAGGTAGTTCGGCACGCTGGTTCGAATTTTCGACCCGACAACAAAGCGGATACTGACGCTGCGCTCAATGTTTTAGAGGACGCTGAATACAAAGTACTAAAACGGGAAGATCGCCCTACATCCTCCAAGGCAAAGCCCCCACTAATTACCTCCACACTGCAGCAAGCGGCAAGTACGCGCCTCGGCTTTGGGGTAAAGAAAACCATGATTATGGCTCAGCGTTTGTATGAGGCTGGTTATATTACTTACATGCGGACAGACTCAACGCACTTAAGTGATGATTCGATAGAGATGTGCCGGACTTATATTGCAGACAGTTTCGGCGGCAAATACTTGATGGAAAATCCTGTTCGGTACAGCTCCAAAGAGGGAGCACAGGAGGCTCACGAGGCGATCAGGCCGTCAGATGTCCGCGTCTCTTCAGGGGCATTGCAGAATGTTGAAGAGGATGCAATTCGACTGTACGCCCTTATCTGGCAATTTTTCGTTGCATGTCAAATGCCTCCTGCAAAGTATTTGAGCAGCTCAATAGCCATTGAAGCCGCCGATTTCGAGTTACGTATTAAAGGGCGGATCATGCAATTTGATGGCTATCTGAAAGTGATGCCCTCGAAAGAAGAAGACAGTATTTTACCTGATGTAGAAGTTGGAGAAAAATTAGCTCTTCAGCAGCTGGAGCCATTTCAGAATTTCACTAAACCACCGGCACGTTTTACAGAGGCGAGTTTGGTTAAAGAGTTGGAAAAACGTGGCATAGGTAGGCCATCTACCTATGCTTCTATCATATCCACGATTCAAGACCGGGGCTATGTGAAGGTAGAAAGCAAACGATTTTATGCTCTAAAAATGGGCGATATCGTTGCAGAGAGATTAGTGGAAAGTTTCAGTGAGCTAATGAATTACGACTTTACTGCTAAAATGGAAGAATCGCTGGATGAGGTCGCGGCAGGTCATACCGATTGGAAAAAACTGTTGGATAATTTTTATTCAGGTTTCACCAGTCAGCTTGCTACAGCGGAGAAAGAAGATGGCGGCATGCGGACAAACGATCCAACAAATATTGATATTTCTTGCCCAAAATGCAACCGGCCCATGCAAATCAGAACCGCATCGACTGGGGTATTCCTAGGTTGTTCCGGTTACCTGTTGCCCCCTAAAGAGCGTTGCAAATCAACTATTAATCTGACACCTGGTGATGATGCCATTAGAACAGATACTGCCGAAGAGGCGGAAAAGCAGGAGAATATACTTCTACGCAAAAAGCGTCGCTGCAAGGTCTGCAATACGGCAATGGATGCTTATCTTATCGATGAGGATCGCAAGTTACATGTGTGTGGCAATAATCCTGATTGTTCTGGTTTTGAAGTGGAGCCGGGGAGCTTCAAGATCAAAGGCTATGATGGGCCTGTAATAGAATGTGATAAATGCGCCGCGGACATGCAGTTGAAAACAGGTCGCTTTGGAAAATACTTCGGCTGTAGCTCTGAGGATTGCAAGAACACGCGAAAGTTGCTACGCAGTGGCGAGGCAGCACCACCGAAGATGGATCCTGTGCCCATGCCGGAATTAATTTGTGAAAAGGTTGAAGATCACTTTATTCTCAGAGATGGCGCTTCCGGATTGTTTCTTGCTGCCAGTAAGTTTCCGAGAAATCGTGAGACGCGTGCCCCCTTAGTTGAAGAACTCATACCCCACCGTGAGGAGATCGACCCTAAATATGGTTTTATCATGGACGCGCCCACGGTGGATGATGCGGGTAATAAGACGCTGGTAAGGTACAGTCGCAAGACTAAGGAACAGTACGTTCAAAGCGAACTGAACAAAAAAGCAACGGGGTGGAAAGCTTTTTACAAGAACGGGAAATGGGAAATCACCAAGGCCCCAATTAAAAGCAAGAAATAAATTTCTGTGAATCGGTGGTATGGGTGTCAATGTCACTGGCTCAGGATTACTTAAACAGAGTTAGTTAAATATAACTGGCTTACATCACAATCCTCTTCGAATTACCCCCACGCTGATGCCTTCGATCGCAAAGCTCTGACTGCGTAAATCTACCTCAATTGGTGAGTATTCGGGGTTTTCTGGCAACAACGTTATACGGTACTTACTGCGTGTGGATTGAAAACGTTTTACAGTTACTTCATCTTCTATTCTGGCAACCACGATATCGCCATTACTCGCATTCGGTGTTTTGTGGACTGCCAGCAGATCCCCTTCATAGATGCCCACATCTATCATGCTGGTTCCGGTTACCGTCAACAAATAATCTGCAGAAGGGTTAAATAAATCCGCTGGGACATCACAGTAATCATCAATAGACTCTTGTGCCAAAATTGGGTTACCGGCGGCCACGCGACCGATAATGGGCAGTCCAAGTTGTTCTGTAATAGGGAGGCGTAAACCTCTGGAGGTGCCCGGTAACATTTCAATTGCCCCCTTGCGAGCCAGTGCCCTTAAATGCTCTTCAGCTGCATTCGGCGATCGAAACCCCATTTTTTGAGCGATTTCAGAGCGCGTAGGGGGGTATCCGGTTTCCTGCTGGTAATCTTTGATAAAGGAAAGTATTTCTTCCTGCCTCGGGGTTAATTCGCGCATAATAAGCCACCCATTTATAAATAGAACTGTAATTATATACAGTTATCTTGCGATGGCAATAAAACTTTAGTGCAGCGTTGTTTTGGCGGGTCTATAACACTTGGAAGTCGTCCCCGAAATCGAGCGAGTCAGGTTCGATCTAGGAGAGAACGCCGGAGCAGTTCTCAGGAATTATGGCGTGGTCGGAATAGCAACTACTTTCATCGTTTATCTCAAAAGGCGTTTGCCAATCTTAGGGAGGTTACGCCGAGATTAAAGAGAGTTCCTGCTAGGAGTTAACATCGAACTCACCCACTTCACCATCCACATGTTGATATTGCACAGAGTCGTTTTCTTCATCGTAGGCAACTACTTCGAATAGACTGCCGCTCATTACATCTTTATACCAAGCGGATACTTCAGGTAGGGGATTTTTCATAACCGGGTTCCCGAGATAAAATTAATTGACTATATAAAAAGCTCCTGTTTATGTTTTTCTGAATGCAAGTAAAACCAAGATGCTCACTATATGAAGGATTGAAACGGAATGTAAATCAAAAATTTAATTATTTTTTTGTTAATCTAACGCAATATTTTAATTAAGTGAGGTAAGTATTTGACACAGTAGCGATTGCAATTTTTGCTCAGTTTAAACATATTTGTAATAATCCGGTTGGCCAATACATGAAATGGAAATAATTTTAGTGAAACAAGAAAGTTTAGGCGTTTTGATGCTCGATTTAGAGGGGCTGGAACTCTCATCGTTTGAGCGGGAATTGTTACAACGACCGAGCGTGGGTGGACTAATCCTGTTTGCCAAGAATTATAGCGGCGTAACTCAGTTACAGGATCTGATCGCAGCAGTACGCGAGTGGGATGACAATCTGTTAATAGCAGTAGATCAAGAAGGGGGAAGGGTTCAGCGTTTTACGGACGAGTTCGTACGCCTACCCTTTTTATTTGAAATCGGGAAGCAATACGAACGCGATAAAATCGCCACTCGTGAGCTCGCCAAAACCTGTGCTTGGGTCATGGCGACAGAGCTTCTGGCGCATGGGGTGGATTTCAGTTTTGCACCGGTTCTAGACCTTTATAATGCCAACAGCAAAGTCATCGGGGCAAGAGCATTCAGTGCGCAGGTGGATGCTACAACTGATCTTGCTTTAAGCTATATCGAGGGGATGCATGAGGCGGGTATGCAGGCAACCGGGAAGCATTTTCCAGGCCACGGTTTTGTCGACGCGGATTCTCATTTTGAATTGCCAGTAGATACTCGAAGTATTGCTGAACTTCGCCAGCAGGATTTGAGAGTATTCCATAATTGTATTAATTCATTGGACGCCGTTATGCCAGCACATATTCAATTTCCGGCAGTCGATGAACACTGTGCAGGTTATTCTTCGATTTGGTTACAGGATAAATTGCGAGGAGAACTGGGGTTTAAGGGCGTGATTTTCAGTGACGACCTGAATATGAAAGCAGCCCATAGTGCCGGTGGTGTGCAGCAACGGGCTCAGCAGGCATTGGTGGCAGGTTGTGATATGTTATTGGTATGTAACGATAGAGCGAACGCATTGATTGTGTCCGACTGGCTGGAAGCTGACAACTACCCACTTAATGATAGGCTGCCCAGTATGCGTGGGAAACCTAAGCTGGCCAGATCGGATTTATTGAAGCAAGATAGATGGCGGGACGCAAAGAGTAAGGTGGAAGCACTTTGTTGATTCAACTAGACGAGGAAAAGCATGGAAAATTTTGCATCACTATTGGATAACATTCGAGACTTGGGATGGGCTGCGGAAGTTTTTGGCGCCGTTACTATTACGCTGATCGCACGTTTTGTGGCAAGACGCGTGTTGCGGAGGATAGGTGATCATTTGCAAAAAACCGAGAATGTTTGGGATGATGCCTTATTAGAAGCGACGCAAGCCCCGTTAAGCTGGTTTATATTGGTCATGGGGTTGTTGTGGGCGGTGGCTATAAGCAATAGCTATGCAAGCACGGACCTGTTCGCGCCGAACAACCTCGATTTAGTTCGCCAGCTAACCGTTATCTGTTTGATCATGATGTTCCTGGTTCAGTTTATTGGCCTAGCCGAATCCAGGCTATCGAAGAAACTGCAATCTGCTCCCGCATCGGAACAGACTCGTCTGGACCCAACCACGGTGGCAGCACTAGCCAAATTGCTCAGGCTAGCGATCATTATTTCAGCTGTGTTGCTGGTACTTCCAACCGTAGGAATTGAAATCACAGCCTTGCTGGCGTTTGGAGGTGTTGGCGGAATAGCGGTAGGATTTGCAGCTCAGGATTTACTTGCAAATTTCTTTGGTGGCTTGATGATCTATTTGGATCGGCCTTTTAAGATTGGAGATTGGATTAGATCTCCGGACCGGGAAATTGAAGGTACCGTGGAAAATATCGGTTGGAGGCTCACGATAGTTCGCACATTCGACAAACGGCCGCTGTATATTCCCAATTCTGTATTTAATAAACTGGCGCTGGAAAATCCGTCCCGCATGTCGAACCGGCGTATCTACGAGACCATTGGGCTGCGGTACTGTGACGCGGCAAAAGTGGGTGTAATCGTGAACGATGTGAAGCAGATGTTGAAACAACATGAGGAAATTGACGCCACACAAACCTTGATCGTAAACCTAGTAAGCTATGCACCCTCGTCGCTGGACTTTTTTGTGTATACGTTTACCAAGACTACTGACTGGATAAGGTTTCACGAGATAAAGCAGGATGTCATGTTGAAGATAATCGAAATAGTTCTGTCCCATGATGCCGATTTTGCCTTTCCAACCACGACTCTCGATGGCATGGAGTCTGCTCTTGTTCGTGCGGATTAACAGCTCACTGTCATGCCACATGAACTAAACAATCCGAAACACAAGCTGCAGGAGCTACAGCGCGTGCAGGCTAATGCGACTTGCTTGTATTCGCAACGGGAAGTTGAAGCTGTTCTTGACGATATGGCCGCAAAGATTACGCTGTCTCTGGAGTCTGCTAACCCGTTGCTACTGTGTGTCATGAACGGTGGCTTGATTATTACCGGTTGCTTGTTAGCTAGATTAAAATTTCCTCTGCAATTGGACTATGTGCATGCTACTCGTTACAGGAATAAGACCAGTGGGGCTGAATTGGAATGGAAGCAATATCCCCATTGTGATTTGAGCGGACGTACGGTGCTTGTTCTGGACGATATTCTTGATGAGGGGGCAACGCTAGAGGCGATAGCTCAATACTGCGCAGACGCGGGGGCTGAGCGGGTTTTGATTGCAGTGCTGGCTGAGAAGAGTCATGACCATAAATTATCAGTAGTTGAGGCCGATTTTGTTGGGCTGGCTGCGCCTGATCGGTATTTGTTTGGGTATGGGATGGACTACAAGGGGTATCTGCGTAATGCGGATGGGATTTACGCTGTTACTGAAAAAGACCTGGATTAGTTAAGAGGCACTCAGCTTGGGCGCGCTGGTTATAGAGGTTTTAGTTGTTGAGATCGACTTCTATCAATTTGGGGATGCTGGTGAATAGGAGGGCGGTTTTGATTGGCCTGTTTTCTATGGCGGAAAAAAGCGTCTTGTATCGCGTCAATTGAGGGGTGTGAAGATCGATTTGTGTGTTAACGAAAGCTGCTTCGGTTTCATTGGGGGCTTGTTTGGCTGATTTGTAGTCGATTATCCAGCGCACATTCGCTGAATCGATGAAGGTTCGGTCGATGATGTGGGTATGCAAATAGCCGCCAACCAAGCTATTAATGGAAAGCTCAGCCTCGCTCTCCTCTAATTCATTATTAAATATCCAATTAAAACTGTCAGTTGAGGTTGAGAGTTTAACTAAATTCTCCGTGGTTGCTATGACAGCCTCGACTTCTCTATTTGAGTATCCGCTGCGAATTAATCGCGCTTTCCATGCTTGTTTTGTTTGCTGAAGGCTGGTGTCCGGTCCGTGGATTACGTGATTTTGCAGACTCTGGTGTACTAGGTTTCCAACTTCAGCGCTTAGGCGAGTCGCCCGGCTGGTTGGCTCGCAGTCTATAGCTGCCAATTTAGAAGGCTCTATCTGTGTTGCATCGTTGGGGCATGGCAGCAGCCCTGCAAGGCGGCGAATTTTGGGAGGCTGGTATTCCGGTTTTTTAGTTGCAGATTCTTGCTGCTCGCCGTTTGCACTGACTGCTAGATATTGTATTTGGGATTGCTCAATATCCTGCAGTGGCTGCCAGATCGTAGCGAGCAGGCTGCGTGTGCTGGGTGCGGCTGTTACGTTTTCTTGTTGTGTGAGTGATGCCATTAAGCAAGCGGATTTTTTTGCTCTGGTTACTGCGATATAGAGCAAGCGGGTGTTTTCGAGCTTATCTTTTAGTGATTTTTCATGGCGAATCAGCTTGTAAAGTGCACCATCGTCAGCTCCGGTCGCTGATAGTGTGGCCAGAAATAACTTGGGTAATCCTTGGAAATTCAGTCTCTCATGCCACAATAATAATGGTTTGGTGTCTGATTTACCGATTCTTGCCAGCCCTGGAACAATGACATGATCGAATTCCAGCCCCTTGGCCTTGTGAATGGTCATTATGCTGACTGGGTTGTCAGCAATCGACTGGGCCTCGCCTGAAATTGTAACTTGGTTTATTCTGCGCTCGAATCGCTTGAAGTCAGTGATTGTGCCAGCTGATTCCTGTTCAGTTATCAATTCAAAGAAGCGTTCGGCACTCTTGTGCTCAAGTGTTGATGGGTAAAGCGCATGCCCTTGCAGGTGCTCCCAGCATACTCGTACTACCCGGTTGAGGCTGTTGTATGGCATATGCTGGTGCGCGTATGACAGTACTTCCACGAAGTGTTTTATCCGTGATTGGGATGTCTGCTTCAGACTGGACAACTGATCAGCTTGTTGCAGGGTGTGCAAAATGCTGCTGCTTTCATCGTAGGTAGCGATCGTGTGCAATTCTTCAAGGCTTAGCCCACACCAGGGGGCACGCAAAATGGATAGCCAGGCCAGGCGGTCTGCCTGGTTTAATAAAGCGCTTATTAAACTAGTCAGGTCGGTAATCACTGGCAGCGCAGCGAGCTTATCGATTTCAGTCGCTTGCCAGGGAATACCTGCGGCTCTTAATTCAGCCAGTATGTGTGGTAAATGGGTTCGATATCTGACCAGTACGGCTATGGTATCGGTAGGATTATTTTCCCTGATTGCAGTTATCGATTTTGCAACGTGCCTGGCTTCTTCCTGGTGGGCCAATTCGGAGTTAGTCCCATCGTGCAAGAATACCCGGGTACTGATGACGTTTTCTTGAAGCTGACTATGAAAAGCAGAGGAGGCTGAGTAGTCGATGGCGCCTCGCGCAATATCGGTAACGGCTGGGAAGGCGGCGGAAAAAACAGCGTTAACCCAGCTTACGACGTTGCTGGTGGAGCGGAAATTGGTTTCCAGGCTCAGAGCTAGCAAGGATATGTCGCCAATGCCATATTCCCTGGCTGCAATGAATAGGCCGACATTAGCACTTCGGAACCCATAACAGGACTGCATGGCATCGCCGACTATGAACAAGGTTCTTCGATCCCCGACTTCCCATCCAGCGGTGAGCTTCTGAAGTAATTGAATTTGTGTGCTGGAAGTATCCTGGAACTCATCTACCAAAATGTGCTGAATTTTATAATCCAGCGCTAGGGTCAAATCTGTCGGCTTGCTGATATCGCCCAATGCTTCTAGCGCAGCGCTGCTTACCTGGCTGTGATCCACCTTGCGATACTTAGCAAAGCTCAATTTTAATTGGGCCAGCAGGGTAGGCAGTATTGAGGTTAGCGTAATCAGAAACTGCCATTGTTCAAGTTCGGTGTCAGGCTCAGGCAGGCGCCTGACGTAATCCAGGTTTTCCAATAGCATTTGCTTTTCAGACAGAGTGTCTAGCAGCGACTCTATATCAGATTTAGCTTGTTTGAGAATAGCCGCTCTGTCTTTGTTTTTAGCGCTCGATGGTGCTGGAAAACCTTGTCCCTTGTTAAGCTGCTTACGCCAGGTGGGTTTGCTTTCGCATCGAGTTAGCAGCAGCTCTGCCAGACCTTGCCATTGACGAAGGGCCTGGTGGTTAGGTGCCGGCAGAGCAGTGAGTTCCGCGCAAAGGAGTATGGCCGATTTCCTTTCCTCGGCGCGTAAATTTTCTGCGGCAAAGTTTAGTAACTCGGCGAGTTGGCTCTCCTGATCCAGCAGTCCTTCTAGGGTTTTTTGCAGAGTTTCTTCAACTAATTCGTGCAGGTTTTCTTGTAGGTATTGGGATGCCTTCTGGGGGGACCCTGCGACTTCCAGAATAACTGATGACCACTGATCACGTTGCTGCAGTAAGCCGATTAGGAGCGTTTCAACTTGTGTGACTTTGTTGTCGAAATGACGCAGTAATTTGCCAACGGATTCGGCGACTACGCTGTTGGTATCGAGCAAAGCCAATGTGTTGGTAACAGCCTCCTGATAACACTCTTCTACTTGGTCGCTTATTTGAGGTGAATTGCCGAAATTTGAAAGCACCGGCAGATTGCGCGCCAGGTGGTGGCAGAAGCTATCTATGGTCTGAATACGTAACTGGTTGGGTGTCTGTAGCAGTTGCCAGCCCTGTGCTTTATCTTGCTCTAGTACCTGCGATGCCAGCGTGAACTTGAGCATTTCCAGCTCCGAGTCTGGATCCAAATTGGTAACGCCAGCAGCTGCCCATTCCAGTGTTTCAATAATGCGGTTCGTCATTTCCGCAGCCGCTTTTCTGGTAAAGGTGATTGCAAGCACCTCTTCTGGTTGTGTGCATTTGGCCAATAGCTTAAGGAAGCGCAGGCTAAGCAATTCAGTCTTGCCTGATCCTGCCGGTGCCTGTACCGCAATCGATATACTGGTATCCAATGCCTTAAGTCGAACCCCTGCGTCGATGACGCGCTTCTCGCTCATGAGACTTTCCCGTTAGACAGTGCATTCAAATCGAGCTGTTCGTCCACGCGACAAAGGCCTGCGAGCTTGCAATACTGGCAGGTGTCACTGCCTCTGGTCGGGGTGACGGTAAGTAAACCTTGGGAGAACTCGGCAGCTATCGATGCAACAATCGCGTTCCATTTCTGTTGTAGCTCGGGCCAGGTGCCATCAAAACCACGCACTTTTGCTAAGGGATCCAGCGACGGATGAAAACCCTCAAGATCGGTGGCACCGATATAGGAAATGTTTTCAGCATTAATCTGGCAGATGAGTGCAGCGCTCAGATTGTTGTCTGATTGTTCGGATAGCGTGAGTTGATACAGTGGGATTTGTAAATCCTCAGGTCGATCATCAAACCATCTATAGTTCGTTATCTGGCCGGCTCTCCTGCCAGTTTTGTAGTCGATGAGGGCTAATGTGCCATCATCAAGCAAGTCGACTCGATCGACTTTTAGTTTTAATTTGATCAGGCCGTTTTCCCACTCCAGCAATTGCTCTGTAGCAAGTGCATTAAATGGTGATCTCTCTTTTTCTGACAGCACATAGCTGCCGAGCAGGATGATTAGTCTGTTTGACTCTAGCGCGGAAAAGGCAGGACTCATCGTTTCCGGAAAACTGCGCTGTAGCCATTTTACTGCAACATGCACGCTGGCATCGATTTGTTCTGCTAATGCGTCACCGTTTAGTTCCGCTAATTTGCGAGATGATTTAATTATGTTCCAAAAGTGCTCAAGCGCCAGGTGTAACGCGATTCCTCTGGCTAGGGGGTCAAATCCAGCTCTGAACTGAGGTAGTGGCTCACTCTTAAGTCGGTGGATAGCGAAGCCTCTAAAGGGGCAATTAGCTTGATTCGTAAGGAGGCTTGCACCCCCCTTGATTGTTTCATTTCCCCCCAACGGCAAGCATATTGGGTCTTCCACTGTCTCGATCGAACATTGTGGATACTCGGTTGGTGAGTCTGGAATAGGAAATTGCGCTGCCTCATATTCTCTGACGAGAGCGCTCACGCGCAATTTTGAATCTTCTTCCATTTGATAATGACTGAATATAACAGCGCTACTGGTTGCTTGTATTAATGTAGAAAGAGCGTGCTGAGCTTTCTTGAGCTGTAGTTGGCTGCTACTCCCAGGCAGTTCAAGCTGCTTTTGCAAGGCATAGGGTAAGAAAGGTTGTTGCTGTGCTGCCACAGGCCAGTTTCGGTCATCCATGCCAAGAATCCAGACGTGCGTGAATTGAAACCCTATAGCCTGATCTGTGGTGAGTAGAGAGACATTGAGTGATGGGTCAAACGGGATCTTGGTTGGTGTTTGTCTACACAGCAATTTGAGCCTGGAAATGGCCGAGTAACAATTCATTTCACCTAATATTTGCGCAGCATCACGGAACTGCAATAAGACCTCTTCCCATTGAGAGAAGAGCATATTTTCTGATACATGACATTGGGGTTCTGTCCAATCTATAAGCGTTAACTGCTGCTCAAATAGATCAGCCCAATGTGCTGTATTACCGCGCCCAGCCCTCCGTCTTCTTAGTTGTTCAAAATGGTTTAATTTGTCAGCAAGTAGGGGGCAATGGTGGTTACTGTCCGCTTCGAGCATCGGCGTTTTTAAGTCGGCGATTCTGGACGTCGCTTCGCAGCGACGACGCAGTGTTAACTGCAGCGCAAGCCGGGCTTGTTCTTCCTCCTTATACCCTGAGATTTTTCGGTTCTGTAACAGGCGGCAAAATCCTGCTGTATCCTGCGAGTGAAGATTAAGTGCAAGTACTTGGAAGATGAGGTTTATCGTCTGCGTCTGATCTAGGCTGTTAGCAGCTACCAGGCAATTGATGACGGGCTTATGGTTTAATGAGCTTGCGGCAGCGGGCAGGTAGGAAGCGCAGAAAAGTGGATAGATGCTATTAAATTTTGCAGTGAGATCTTCACAGACTATTCCAATATGCGCAGCCGGGGATTTGTCTGTTATATCACGTGCCCATTTGGCACATGCCGTTACTTCGGTCTGCATGTCGGCGAAACTGTACCGTGTCGTATCCGGGGTTGAATTTGATGGTTTGTTGTTTAAATTCGCCAACAGTGTTGTCCTCGGCAAACTGTCGAAAAGTTTCTGGTACAGTGGCGGGGGATTAGAGAACCCAAGCAGATAGATTTCGTTCTTCAATTCTGTGTTGCCTTGCTCCAGATCAGTAACAATTTTTTCAGTGGCATCACTTAAGCTAATAAGCTGATTGGTTTGACAATACTCGGCAAATTGATCGCTCCAGTGAAGAAACGCTGTAACATCCGAAATCCCGCTATACGCAGAGATCGCAGGGCTTCTTATTTGCCACTGTTTCGCTAATTGATAGGCACGACTGACAGCTATCGCCGTATCACTAGTGTTGAGCAGCGGGATGCTGTCTATTGACGCTTCCAGTAACTTTAACCAGATGAAAGCCTCTTCCTGTTTGCCAAGAAGGTGAAGTTGATTAAAAGGTTTGCGGGCTTGATTGGACATTTTTTGCCAATAATTCTGTAACCAGATATCGATAGCAAATACTTGTGGACTGGGCCATGCCTTAATTTGATGTCTGGAGTTTGCGTAGCCGTAAAGAATTGCTTCGCGGGTTTGGTGATTTGGCACCAGAATAATTTTGCCGTCTGCCAATGGCTTGTTAATCAGGTCAGTAGCTAATCGGGACGGGTTCATTTTGTCGGTGCTATTTCGCGTTCTAAGTGAAAAGAATTATGCCGCATTTGACAAGTGTGACGACCAGTTCTGAAACTCAGTCTTGTTACCACGAAAAATAATCCGGTGCTTCTTTTGATCTAACTGGTATTCGTACATCGGGTCGTAATAACTGCTTAGCAATCGTTCTATCCATACACGATGATGGTGCGGGCCGTCGTTGCTACGCTGTTGTTTAATGGCATTTTCCATCTCTTGTTTCGCAATGGCATAGTTTTCCTGCCCCAACCTACGACTGATACGTTGCAGCGCTGATAACAAAAACTCTTCGAATAATTTTTCTGCAAATTCTGGATTACTGCTCTTGTAGCCAAGGTAATTGGAAATAATATAGTCGTTAAGTATGGTATCAACGCGTTTCTCCATGCTCTCCTCGATTACAGCTATTGTGGAATCTGCCATTTTATTATGCAGGCATAGAGGGATGGATAGTGAGCCAATAGATCGACTTTCGTCCTCCATGAACAAATTCTTGTAGTGACGGCGCGGAAGTTTTAATAGTGCAATAGCGAGCTGATTTTCAAAATTGATTTGATTTGGTTGGGGCTCTTTGAGCTTTCCGAAAGCAGAGCCTCGGTGGTTGGCAATGCCTTCTAGATCTATACTATTTGGCAGCGTATTGATTAAATGGGTTTTGCCTGTCCCGGTTTTTCCTGCAAGAATGATCAGCTTATATTCACTGGAGAATTGTTCGATGCTATTGATAAGAAACTGGCGTAAGGCCTTGTAACCACCCTCGACCCTGGCCGTCTCAACACTGGATTCCTGTAGCCAGGTTTGCACCGTTTGCGATCGTAGACCACCGCGAAAGCAGTAAATCACAGCGCCGGGATTACGTTCGATTAAGTCGCACCAATTGGCCAAGCGTTCTGCCCGAGTGACGCCACTAACCAGCTCCCGCCCCAAAGCGATAGCTGCGCTTTGTCCCTTTGCCTTGTAGGTTTTGCCTATGGCTTCGCGCTCTTCATCAAAGAGTAGTGGCGCATTGATTGCGCAAGGGAAAGCCCCGTGGGTGAATTCAACCGGAGAACGCAGGTCCAACAGCGGTGTGTCGCCGACAAAGAGCTTGGTGAAAGAGTCTTTATGGAAAATAGTAGACATAAAATACAGGGACTCAGGAGACTGATTGCCCAATTATAGGAGACTCTCGTTTTGGGGAACAGTAAACTGTGCAAACTATTCCCAGAGTTCTTAATCCGCCAAGGGTAATACCATTTTCAAACCGTCTGCAGCAATTGATCCAATATCACTGGTGAAGCACATCAAAGTGAAGCGGCCCGCACCTATTCATGAGTGGGATCCTCCTTTTTGCGGTGACATGGATTTACGTATAACCAAAGGTGGTAGCTGGCTGCACCAAGGCCTGCCCATTCGCCGCTCGGCTATGGTCAAACTTTTTGCTTCCATCTTACGATTGGATGAGGACGGTTGTTACTACCTAGTTACGCCGGTAGAGAAAGTACGAATAAAAGTAGATGATTGCCCGTTTGTTGCTCTACTGTTAGATGCAAAAGGGTGCGGCTCTGGTCAGGAATTGTACTTTACTACTAACGCAGGAGATACGGTAGTAGCTGGAGAAGCACACCAGATAGAGGTTACCGAAGATGTGAAGACGTCAGAACCGCATCCGGTTGTGCATGTTAGAAATGGATTGAATGCACTTATTAATCGTAATGTGTTTTATCAGTTGGTTGAGCTTGCCGAGGCCCGGAAAGAAGCTTCGAAAACCATTAGCGGTGTTTGGAGTGGTGGGCAGTTCTTCGAACTGGGTAGTTTTTAAATATACGCCTGATGTGGAAATTAGACTTCAGGGATCCATTGTCTATCTGCGCTCGGTGGGTGGATACGCCTCTTCCGGGTCGCGTCGTCGGTAAGGGTTATGAATATTGACCTAACTAAGCAAAAACGGCATTATGGGCGCCCTTTTTTACCGCGCTAGGGAAAACCAGTAGCAAGCCGGTGATTAAGTTTTTCCTTATTTTTATTTAACTTGGTGAATCCATGAAGATTCTAGTGGCAATTAAACGTGTCGTCGATGCGAATGTGAAGGTGCGGGTCAAATCTGATGGCAGTGGCGTTGATTTAGCCAATGCCAAAATGGCGATAAACCCATTCTGCGAAATCGCTATGGAAGAAGCGATTAGAATGAAAGAAGCGGGCCACTTTGAGGAGATCATAGCGGTATCTATCGGGCCTGCTGTATGTCTCGAACAAATTCGAACGGCTCTGGCATTGGGTGCTGATCGTGGGATTTTGGTTGAATCAGATGAGGAGTTGCAACCACTGGCCATCGCTAAACTTTTACAAGTCTTGGTGGAAGAAGAGGGAATAGATCTGGTTCTACTGGGTAAGCAGTCCATAGATACGGACAATAATCAGGTTGGTCAGATGCTAGGTGCTTTGTGCAATATGCCCCAGGGCACATTTGCCTGTAAAGCAGAGTTGCAAAATGGCAAGATCGAAGTGACGCGGGAAATTGATGGCGGGGAGCAAACTGTCCTGTTGACACTGCCTGCAGTTGTGACTACTGATTTGCGCCTGAATGAACCGCGTTATGCCTCATTACCAAATATTATGAAGTCAAAGAAAAAGCCAATCGATACCAAGGCGGCTGCTGATTTGGGGGTCGAAACAAGTTCGAAGCTTACTACGCTGAATATTGCACCCCCCGTCGAACGCCCGGCTGGGATCATTGTCGAATCGGTCGACGAACTGATTAGCAAATTAAAAACAGAAGCCAAGGTTATCTAAGGGGGAATTGATATGTCTATATTAGTAATAGCAGAGCACGATAATAGCTCCCTGAAACCAGCAACACTAAATGCTGTCACAGCGGCTGTGGCAATAAGTGGTGAAATAAGGGTGCTGGTCGCCGGGCAGGGCTGTCAGCAGGTGGCTGCTGCAGCGGCACAAATCACAGGCGTGGCTAAAGTAATAGTAGCCGATCGTTCTGATTATGCGTATCAGCTACCTGAAGCGGTGGCCCCGCTGGTAGTGAAAGTCGGTCAGGGCAGCAGTCATATACTTGCAGCAGCGACAACTTCCGGCAAAAATTTATTGCCTAGAGTGGCTGCACTTTTAGACGTGGCTCAAATATCTGACATTGTGGAAGTGCAGTCCCCCGACACCTTTGTGCGTCCAGTCTATGCAGGGAATGCATTAGCAACTGTGCAATCGGAAGATACAGTAAAAGTGATCACAGTCCGGACCACCCATTTTGATGAAGCCGGGACCGAGGGAAGTGCCGCAATAGAAAATACCGACATCAGCTGTGCGCAGGATATTGCTACTTTTGTTAGCGAGCAGCTATCGGTTTCAGAAAGACCGGAATTGACGTCAGCTTCCATCGTCATTTCCGGTGGACGCGGGATGCAAAACGGAGA
>CAVOCG010000025.1:0-24168 GCA_963694095.1 Gammaproteobacteria bacterium | reverse complement strand
AAATTGAACCTTTTATAATGTGATATAGCGTATCGCACTTATCGCCTTCATAAATTATAGTGGAGCGATTCGGATAGGTTTGACGGTGGCAATGGGACAGAAAATTATCCAAATCTTCAATATGTGATGTAATAGCCATTCGTGCCATGGATCTATCTCCTGAGATTCATTCGTGGTGCAAATACGTACCACAAATCAAAGGCAATTGTGAGTTATCAGTCACAATGTTCATCCAATTGGCGGGAATTCGATCATTTTCAATGTATCGAGCCTCACATAGAGCTAATTGGAGAACTATGGTAGAGTTTCGCCGATTTTAGTGGAATCAAATTATCTGATACAACAGCCAGGTGACTCAATGAATGCAAGAATCAAATGGATAGAAGATGTTATGTTCATCGCTGAGTCTGGTACGGGCCACGCGTTGGTATTGGACGGCGCACCGAGTGGTGGTGGCAGGAATATGGGTATGCGTCCGATGGAGTTAATGGCGTTGAGTGTGGGCAGTTGTTCGTCCTACGATGTGGTAACGATTCTGAAAAAAGCACGACAAGACGTTATCAGTTGTGAGGCGGAGGTAATTGCGGAGCGAGTTGATGCCGTGCCCGCTGTATTCGAGTCTATTCATCTGCATTTTAAGATTGCCGGTAATAATTTGAGTGAAAAACAGGTCGAGCGGGCGATTGAGTTATCGGCGGATAAGTATTGCTCAGCTTCAATCATGATGAAGAGTGCTGGCGTCAAAGTAACTCATGATTTCGAATTGATTGTTAAATCATAGCTCTTTCAGTTTAGAGTTGGCTTTTCGGGAAGTCATTAATACCTTTTCTCAACCGGCTACCCGCGATTTGCTTTTTCAGCGCTGTGGAACTCGCCTTCGGGTTATAGCCATGGATGGCTGGTACGAAGGTATTGCAGGAGCAAATACCTGTCAGACAGTCCTCGCTTATTCCTGAAAAAGAAAATCGCTTAAAGCATGTCCTGATTGGTTAAGAAAAGATATTGATGACTTCCCTCTGTTCTCCTCGTCTAATTTGAATCTCGTAGGGGTCTGATTCGGGAAACCACAAATCCAGTCGCATTGTGGTTGGTCGTTTTTTTGAGCCAAGGGGAGGAGAGGGGGGGTAGCGCTATATTGCTGGAGCTGTATTCTTCTCTAGATTCGGTAGGTGGTTTCTTTCATTACTTTTGACATGGCTGCCATGGCCTGTTTGACTGGTTTGGGGAGGTTGGCGCCGCCGGCGTCGCGGGCTGTGGTTTCGTGTTGTTTTTCGTCTATTAGCATTTGTTCTAGAATGGCTTTGCTTTTTTCATCCTGCTCGGGAAGTTTGCTTAGATGGTCTTGCAAATGTTCGCATACCTGGTTTTCGGTTTCGGCCACGAAGCCCAGGCTCCATTTATCGCCAGCTATACCGGCGAATGCACCCATTCCATAGGACATGGCGTACCAGAGCGGATTGAAGATACTGGGTTGGCTGTCTAATGCTTTTAGTCTTTCTTCACACCAGGCCAGATGATCAACTTCCTCGCCAGCGGCATGCTCCATTGCTTCGCGTACTTCATCCAGGCGAGCGGTAGTTGCCTGGCCCTGATAGAGAGCTTGCGCACAGACTTCGCCGGTGTGGTTGATGCGCATTAGTCCAGCGGCATGCTTTCGATCGCTATCATTCAGGTCTGTCTCGTCTGCTTTGTTTGCAGGCGATAGCCGGTTTGCATGGCTGCTGCCGGGGACGATTGTGCGCAGTGCCTGATCAAACTGAATTAGGCACATGTCAAGGAAGTCTGTGGGTTCTGTGTTTTTCATGAGAATGATTATCTGATTAGTTCTTCTCTCTGGCAATAGCACGATAAGCAATATCGGTTCTAAAATACATATTTTCCCACTGCAAATCTTTGACTAGATTGTAAGCCGAAGCTTGTGCTTCACTTACTGTATCGCCCAAGGCAGTCGCACAAAGTACTCGGCCACCATTGGTAACTACATTTCCTTGTGAGGCGTTGGAGCCCGCATGGAACACTTTCTGGTGATCACCGTGGGGTGTGTCCAGGCCGAAGATTACCGTGCCTTTTTTGTAGGCGGTTGGGTAGCCGCCACTGGCTAGCACTACGCCAACAGCGCTCCGAGAGTCCCATTCGGCGGTTTCTTTCTTCAGAGTCTGATCTAGTGCGGACAGACACAATTCACATAAGTCGGATTGCAATCGCATCATTATGGGCTGTGCTTCGGGATCGCCAAAACGGCAGTTGAATTCAACCACATTAATCTCTCCCGTAGCCGACACCATGAGGCCAGCGTAGAGAAATCCTGTATAGTGGTTTCCGTCTTCGGCCATACCCTCAACAGTTGGCAGAATAACTTGATCCATAATGCGTTGATATACAACCTCGGTAACTACAGGCGCCGGTGAGTACGCGCCCATGCCGCCGGTGTTGGGCCCTTTATCCCCATCGTCTCTGGCCTTGTGATCTTGTGAGGTCGCCATGGGTAAAACATGTTTGCCATCAACCATGGCAATAAAACTTGCTTCTTCGCCGGCTAGGAAGCCTTCTACCACTATCCGATGCCCCGCCTCGCCAAATTTGTTACCCGAGAGCATATCTTCCACCGTGGCGATAGCCTCATCCTCGGACTGGGCGACGATTACGCCCTTACCAGCCGCGAGGCCATCGGCCTTGATTACGATTGGTGTGCCTTGTTGTTTAATATAGGAGGTAGCCGCGGCAATGTCGGTGAATGTTTCGTAGGGGGCGGTTGGTATATTATGCCGTCTCAGGAAATCCTTAGTGAACGCTTTAGAGCCTTCTAACTGGGCTGCATTTTTTCTGGGACCAAAGCAGGGGATATCTCTTGACTCAAAGTAGTCAACGATGCCACCCACTAAAGGGGCCTCAGGTCCCACAATAGTTAGTGCGACGAAATGGGATTCTGCAAAATCAGCCAGAGACTTAAAATCAAGCACATCGATATCGATATTGCTGACTTTATCCTCACGAGCAGTACCTGCATTTCCAGGCGCTACGTATACATTTTCAACATAAATTGACTGGGCAGCTTTCCAGGCTAGCGCATGCTCTCGTCCTCCGCTGCCTATGACAAATACATTCATTCAAGTGCCTTTTAACAAACCGGCTAGTGTCGGAAGTGTCGCACACCGGTGAATACCATGGCGATATTCGCTTCATTTGCAGCAGCAATCACCTCATCATCTCGCATGGAGCCACCTGGTTGTATGACGGCGGTGATACCAGCGGCTGCCGCCGCATCGATGCCATCGCGGAACGGGAAGAAAGCGTCTGAGGCCATTACAGAGCCTATCACTTCACGCTTTTCATCGGCAGCTTTGATGCCGGCGATCCGGGCACTGTACACGCGACTCATCTGCCCGGCACCGATTCCAATGGTCTGATTATTCTTGCAATATACAATCGCATTGGATTTCACATATTGGGCAACTGACCAGGAGAAGAGTAAATCTCGAGTCTCGTCTGCGCTTGGCGCTCTTGCCGTAACCACCTTTAAGTCAGCTTCCGTAATTTCGTGAATGTCACGATCTTGCACTAATAATCCGCCGTTCACTCTCTTGTAGTCCCAATCGAGTCCCCGTTGCTCGGGCCATTGACCGCAGGCCAAAACCCGCACGTTTTTCTTTTCAGCAGTAACTTGCAATGCCTGCGCGGAGATGGAGGGTGCGATAATCACTTCGGTAAACTGTTGGCCGACGATACACCTGGCCGTTTCTTCATCAAGCTCGCGATTGAATGCGATTATTCCGCCAAATGCTGAATTGGGATCGGTTTGAAATGCCAGTTCATAGGCCTCCATTAGGGAAGCAGCTATTGCAACGCCGCAGGGGTTTGCGTGCTTTACAATTACGCAGGCCGGTTCACTGAAAGACTTAACACATTCTAGTGCGGCATCGGTGTCGGCGATATTATTATAGGACAGCGCTTTACCTTGTAGCTGGGTCGCCGTGCTGATACTGGCTTCCGCGGAACTCTTCTCCACATAAAAAGCGGCTTTCTGATGGGGGTTTTCACCGTACCGCATTTCTTGGCTTTTTATAAACTGGGTATTAAAGGTTCTGGCGAATGTAGCATTGTCCTGCTCCAGCTTGGTGCCAAGATAGTTGGCGATAGCACCATCGTATGCTGCAGTGTGTTCGTAAGTTTTTACGGCCAGGTCAAAACGCGTCTGCTGATCGAGACAGCAGTCATTCTCGGTTAACAGTTTGATCACCGGGTCATAGTCAGACGGATTAACAATTACGCCAACGAAGCGATTGTTTTTTGCCGCCGCTCGCAGCATGGTGGGTCCGCCGATGTCTATATTCTCAATCGCAGTTGGTAGATCGCAATCTGGCTTGGCGACAGTTGCTTCAAAGGGATATAGATTCACTATAACTAGGTCTATGGGGGGTATGTCATGCTCTGCCATTACTTCCTGGTCTATATCTCGACGTGAAAGAATACCTCCATGGACCTTGGGGTGCAGAGTTTTGACCCGACCATCCATCATTTCCGGGAAACCGGTGTATTCTGAAATTTCGATAGCTGGAATATTTTCATCTGTCAGCATCTTATAAGTGCCGCCGGTGGAAAGTATTTCAATATTGAGATCGGAGAGGGCTTTTGCGAATGGTACGATGCCAGTCTTATCGGAAACACTAATCAATGCCCGGCGGATGGCAGCAGAGTTTTCTGTTGTCATTTTGTTAATCTATTCAGTTGGCTAGTTTGGTTTGTGAAAAGGCCACTACAGGATTCTTCGATTTCTTGGCTAAAATTCATGTAAAAGCCGATGGTTACTGCTTGTTTTAAAGTAAATTGAATTGTTTTAATTTGGAGCGTAGCGTACCACGGTTCAAACCCAGCATGATAGAAGCTTTGCTCTGATTATTGCCCGTGTAGCGCATTACTGCTTCAAGCAAGGGAGCCTCGACTTCGGATATCACCATCTGATATAAATTCGTAACTGGCTCATCTTCCAAATGTTGAAAATAGCGCCGTAGTGCTTTTTCTACGGCCTTCCTTAGAGTGCTTTCACTCATCTGAGTGGTGAACGAATCTAATTGTTCCGTAATCTGTAATTGAGCAGATGCTGACGTATCATCCAGTTTGTTCACGCGGCGATGGCCTCTTTGTTGACTGATAACAAACTGAAATATTCAGCCAGTGTATCACTTTGTTGTTGAGGCTCCTGACAACGGTGAAAATCAGTTAGGAATTGTCTGCCGCCTGGCAACTGCTTCACATAACTGGCGACATGCTTGCGTGCATACCACACACCCTTTACCTCACCATAAAATTGATATAGTTTGTTAAGGTGAACCTCGATCACTTGAGCCATTTCATCCAGCGGTTTGCTGTGCATTAGACTGCCGGTGGCGAGGAAATGGCTAATCTCTTCAAATATCCAAGGTCGACCCTGGGCTGCGCGTCCAATCATCAATCCATCGGCTTGAGTATAGTCCATTACGAAGGCAGCTTTTTGAGCTGAATCAATATCTCCATTGGCAATTACCGGAATTTGTACGGCTTGTTTGATTGCCACGATAGTGTCGTACTCAGCCAACCCCCTGAACCGGCATTCGCGGGTTCTGCCGTGTACCGTGAGCAATTGAATACCACAGTCTTCTGCGATCCTGGCGATCTCAACACCATTGCGCGTGGACGGGCACCAGCCAGTGCGAATTTTAAGAGTCACGGGGATATCGACGCAAGCTACTACTGCTTTCAGTATCTTTTTTACCTTTGTGCAGTCTTTTAGTAATGCCGAGCCAGCTGATTTTTTGAGGACTTTCTTTGCCGGGCACCCCATATTGATGTCGATTGCCTCAGCACCGAGATCTGCATTGAGCCTAGCGGCTATCGCCATCAGCTCGGGGTCGGAGCCAGCGATTTGAACAACGCGAGGTCCGTTAATGGATGCCACTTCGCGGCGCAGTCGATTTTTTTCGCTGTGCCAATGGTCAGTGTTTGAAGTCAGCATTTCGGCAATGGTTAATCCGGCGCCCTGTTCGCTGCAAATTTCACGAAAGGGTTTATCACTCACACCAACCATAGGGGCCAGAAAGAGCGAGTTGGCTAGCTTATAAGGGCCGATATTAATCACAAAACACTCGATGGGCTCAATGCTGGGTCGGCAATGATAGCTGGGTCAGGATTCTGAATAAAGTTATTTGCGGTAATTTTCGAATCAGAGGTGTGCGAGTCGCATTACTCGAAGTAAGATCGAAAGGAAACCTTGTAGTTAATTGCATTCGGCCCAGGATTAAGTATTTCTAGGGTGATTTGTATGGGTGATTGGACTGGCATGAATTGAATATCTCGTAATGCTGGATCGAGGTATTCATCAGCGGTAAATTCCCGCGTTGCGACGACCTGATTATCGAGGTCGGTAAATCCCAATTGTAATAGAGGAAAAGGCTGTGGAAATTGCGCGTCATTGTGAAAGATTACAAGTACTTCCAAGGCATCTGATATTTCAGGATGACTTCGTACCAGCAGGCTGTCGCTGCGTATTGCCGAATTATCAATAAATACTGGAAGATCACAGCTAATCCACTGGCAAGCTCTTTCATACAATGGACGAAATTGAGCGGACTGGCTTAGTTGCTCCATTTGCAGCCAAAGCACTTGCGCCGCCAGCGTCCCCATTAATAGCAGCACGAATGCAAGGGTTAGCAGCCGCTGGCGCATTCGCCTTGCTGGCATTGATTCCAACTCCAACGGGTAGGCAACTTTTGCAATTGCATCAAGCGTTTTCCTCGGGAGTGCTTCCAGCGCGCTTTCATCTTTGAGTTCTGTGTTTAGTGCTTTGGCTCTGATTATTTCGGTAAGGTCTGGCTTATCGGTGCTTGATTGATCTTCTATCTGAGCTTGCTGTACGTCGGGCGCCTGGTTTTCAGTACTTTCAATATTTTCAAGAGGAACAAGTTGATCTGGAGTTGCTGCTGCGAAGGGAGCTGCTTCAGCTTCCCCGAAGTCTTCCTCAGTTGATTCTGCAATGGGCTCATCGATCTCGTCGGGGACTGAGTCCTCCGTCTCCGTCTCATCATTGAGAGCCTCTTTTTCACCAATCGTGGGGCAAATATCAGGTGTCACTGGTTCAAATCTTTCCGACTCGATGCTCTCCTGGTATATCGACCCAGCTACTTCTGCTTGGTTTGGGGTCTCAGCAATCTCCTCGGTGGGGAAAATTACTGGTAGCAGCGGTTGCTCCGGAGCGCTTTGTTGGTAATCTGCCTCCAGCTCGGTAGGCGCTGATGCTTGTTTACTGATCTCAGATTGCTGGAAAGGTTCGTCAACAGCAAGCATAATCTCCAGCTTCGCCGGATCGGTTTCATCCAGTGGATACTCCTGATGGTCTATTAGGCTGGATTGAATTTCTTGGCGCGCGGTTTCAACTTCACCGAGGGGATCTTCGAGTGATTCGGTGAGCGCGCTTCGGGAAAGGAATGCTAAGGGATTAAAATATTCTTCTGAGTCAGTTACAAAGACAGAGTCTTCTGCGAATTGGTTTGTCTGGTTTGCGGCTTCATCGGTGAAATTTTCTAGTGCTTCGAAAACGTTCAAACATGCGCCACAACGCACCATGCCCGCTGCGGCTCCCAGCATGCGAGCGCTAGTATTAAAAGTGGATTCACAGCCTGGACATTGGGTTACGCGTAAAACCATGGTTTATCTCTTAAGGAGCACTAACAATTTAAGGTGCTTACAGAAAGTTTCTGCGCATACCTTAAGTTGTTAGTGCCCCCTTAGATCTACTTAAGTTTCGAGTAGTTTGTTGCACTCATCATGAAGACATTCGCCGAGATTGGCACTGGGTACTTCTCCCGGAGGGCTATCCATTCCGGATCACTGCCAAATGCTTGCCATACTTCTTCTCTGTGAGCACGGTCGCGATAGGCCAGCATCCACACCAGGGTATTGGGATCATCAAGTTTTTGCCAGACTGCAATAATTTCCGCGCCAAGTTTTTCGAATATAGCGATTTCATTTTCACGGAAACGTTGATGCAGGTTATTTATGCCTCCCACGCCATCAATTTCTGGTTCGGCAGTGTACATGCGCATTTCAAAGCAGCGTGAATCTGATGCCACATTACCGGATAAATCCGCGGACAGGTCGCCAGCTGGGCCACAGGGCGCAGGTGTGCCTTGTGCACTCGCCAATGCGCTAAAACCAAAACTCATGATGATGGCAAATAGTATTCTTCCCATGTCTATCTCCTTTTTGTGGTGTATAAAAGTACAAAAAACTAACCCTCCCTTTAAAATCAGGGCTGAGCCACAGTATACATAGAATAAAAGCTATCTCTATATAAGTCCACGCCTTCCTTGGTTACCAAGTGCCGAAGCCATAAAAGGCAAGACATTCAGTAATTACCTGAACGCATCTAGGCCAGGAACACTATATTGTTCCTCATTTGAATAAGCTATTGTGGTTTTATTGGTAGCGGCTGCCGGTCAATCTGACCCATTCCGATTCGATTACAGGCAACTCCATATCAAACCATTTGCGGTAGAGCGTCAGGAGTGATTCAGCCTGATCTGTTAGCAATCCTGATAGCACAATAACGCCGCCGGGTTTGACCAATTGGGAAAATAATGGCGCTAGCTTCCTCAATGGTTCTGCCAATATGTTAGCGAGCAATATGTCAGCTTGCATGGCGGGTAGTTGATCTGGCAAATAGCAGAGAATGTCTTCTGCGCTTAGCCCGTTTCGTTGGATGTTATCGATCGTGGCCTCTAACGCCTGTGGATCATTGTCAACCGCATACACGTCAGCAGCGTCAAGCAGCGCAGCAGCGATGGCCAGCACCCCCGAGCCACAACCGAAGTCGATCACGCGTTTGCCGGCAACTCGAGCCTGATCTAGCCAGCCTAGACACAAGCTGGTTGTGGCGTGGGTGCCAGTACCAAAGGCTAGGCCTGGATCGAGCATAATATTCACAGCATTGGGGTCAGGGGGTGTCTGCCAGCTTGGGCAAATCCAGAGTCTATTACCAAATTGCATGGCGCTGAAACTGTCCATCCAGCTTCTTTCCCACTCTTTATCGGGGAGAATTTCAACTTCTACTTGGGTATTGCTCACAGTGGATGGATGGCTGTTTAACCACTGAATAGTTTGCTCCAGAGGTGTAGATTCGTCGAACAAACAAATCAAAATAGTGCTATCCCAAAGCGGAGTGCTACCGGGTTCTGTTTGAAATACGGATTGGTCTTCGGCATCCAGGTAACTTATCGACAGGGTGCCTTGTTCCAATAACTGTTGTTCGAGCAGCTCCAGATCGGTGGTGTGTATCTGAACCTTGAGTTGTTGCCAGGGCATGTGGGAAGTCTCAGGACGAATTCATTTAATTTTTAATCTGAGTGTCTTATGAGCTGAATTTCTGTTCCAAATAATGAATATTCACACCACCTTGGTGGAATTCGGCATCTCGCACCAAATCTCTTTGCAAGGGAATATTGCTGCGAATACCATCGATCAAGATTTCATCGAGTGCGTTTTGCATTCGTAACAACGCCTGCTCTCGAGTGTCTGCATAGCTAATTAGTTTCGCTATCAGTGAGTCATAGTGGGAAGGAACCGTATAACCACTGTATAAATGCGAGTCGACACGTATGCCGTTGCCTCCCGGCGCATGGAATAAATTGACTTTGCCGGGGCAGGGCAGAAAGGTGACCGGATCCTCAGCATTGATTCGGCATTCAAATGCATGCCCCTTTATGCTGATATCAGATTGAGAAAGTGAAAGCTTTTCACCGCTGGCGATGCGTAACTGTTCTTTCACAATATCAATACCAGTTACCATTTCAGTAACAGGGTGTTCTACCTGTACACGGGTATTCATTTCGATGAAGTAAAATTCCTCACCTTCATACAGGAACTCAAGCGTTCCAGCGCCGCGGTAGTTCATGTCGATGCAGGCCTGCACACAGGTTTCTGCCACTTTGTTTCGTACATCGTCTGGGATGTTGGGAGCCGGGGCTTCTTCCAATACTTTCTGCTGGCGTCTTTGCAGGGAGCAGTCCCGGTCACCCAAGTGAATTGCACTACCTTGCCCGTCACCCAATACCTGAATTTCAACATGGCGCGGATTTTCCAAAAACTTCTCCAGATAAACCACACCACTACCAAAAAAAGCCTTTGCCTCTGACTGTGTTACATAGACAGCTTTCAGCAGCGCAGCCTCGTTGTGCACGACACGCATACCGCGACCGCCACCTCCTGCTGCAGCCTTGATAATAACGGGATAGCCAATCTTCTGGGCCAGTGACAGGGTTCTATCCTTGTCATCATCCAACGGACCGTTTGACCCGGGAACAGTTGGGACACCGACCTTGCGCATCACATCAATGGCAGAAACTTTATCTCCCATCAGGCGAATCGTATCTGCCTCTGGTCCGATAAATATGAAGCCGCTGTTTTCGATCTGCTCAGCAAAGTCGGCATTTTCTGAAAGAAACCCGTAGCCAGGATGAACTGCATCGGCATCGGTTACTTCCATTGCGCTAATGATGGCTGGAATATTTAAATAACTGTGGGTTGGACTGGGCGGGCCAATACAAACAGATTCCTCGGACAGGCGAACGTGCATTAAATCTTTGTCTGCGGTGGAGTGTATGGCTACGGTTTTGATTCCCAATTCCTTGCAGGCTCGCAGTACACGAAGAGCAATTTCGCCGCGGTTTGCTATAACAACTTTATCAAACATTTGAATTGGTTCCTGGTGCGGTAAAATGAAGAGTCAGACTATGGTGATCAGCGCCTGGTCAAATTCTACCGGCTCACCATCTTCAACCAGAATGGCTTCGATCACGCCAGCATGATCAGCTTCGATTTGATTCATCATTTTCATCGCTTCGACGATGCAAACCACATCGCCCACCTTGACGTGTTGGCCGACTTCGACAAAAACCGGTGACGAGGGAGATGGGGAGCGATAGAAAGTACCCACCATAGGTGACTGAACCACATTTCCCTGGGTGATCGGGGCCGTGCTTGCTGCTTCTACTTTTGCAGCCGGAGCGGCAGGGGAAATGGGCGCTGGCTGATACGCAACGGCAGGAGGGGGTAGGTTCGTGGAAGCTCGACTAATGCGAACCGATTCTTCGCCTCCTTTAATTTCAATCTCAGCTACATCCGAAGATTCCAGTAGCTCGATTAGTTTTTTGACCTTTCTAATATCCATGGGGTAATCTCAAAATTGGACTAGGGTTAGTTATTACTTTCACCTAATTTTTTAATGACTACCTGAAGCGCCAGTTCATAGCCTTGAGCACCCATGCCAACAATGCTGCCTGTCGCTATATCAGAAAAATAAGATTTATGGCGATAGTCTTCTCTACTGTAAAGGTTTGATAGATGCACTTCGATGAAAGGCAGTTCGGTTGCCAGCATGGCGTCGCGCAGTGCAATGCTGGTATGGGTGAAGCCGCCAAAATTAACAATGATGAATTCAGTGCTATCTTCTCGTGCCAGATGGAGTCGGTTGATTAAATCCGCTTCTGAATTGCTTTGTAAGTTATCAAATTGGTGTCCAGCATCAGCAGATTGTGTAACCAGTCTTTGGTTAATATCATCCAGTGTGTCGTAACCATATATATGTGGTTCTCGGCTACCCAAGAGATTTAGATTGGGGCCATGGAGGGCCAGAATTTTTGCCATGTGAAAACCTTTATGAATTCAGAGAGGGATGAAAAACCATCCAATTCTTGTAAGTTAGCTAATTTTAGCAGCATTTTCTCAGAATATTGCGTATTTCTCACTATGGTTTGCAACTATTTTCGGAATAAATCAGGGTTGCAAGCGGTATTCTGCAATTTGCGGCGGGTAGCAAAATCCCCAGTCAGCACAGCCTTGGTATTCAATCACCAGTATTGCTGTAGCGTTGGAATTATCGGGAACTGGGATAGCGGCAGTGACACTGTTGTAGTAGGCCTCAATGTCGCCGAAAAACTGGTCAGATTTTGCAATGCCGTCTGGCAGTGTGAAATTCACGGGGACCGGCTCTTCTTCTGCTGATTGTTTGAAGGCGAAGGCAAATCGGTGGCGATACAGGTAATGCGCCTCAGCGATAGTCCAGGTTACATTCAGGCGAATGGGGTTTTGAATACTTACATAGAAAGGAAAAGCCTGCTCGAGTGGTAACGGCTGTGGTTGTGCTGAATTGAGAAAATTACTACTGGCGCGCGAGCCGAATTGGGCATAACTGGAACTACCAATTAGTAAGGACGCAAAAATAAGTAAGCTTGATATTTTCAACGTCATAATTAAAACGACCTGATTGGAGGCTAGTTTATTCTAGTCCTGATAACGATCGAAGACCAGACAGGCATTGGTACCACCGAATCCGAAGCTATTAGACATGACCCGGTTCAAATTCACATCGTCCTGGCATTCGAGGGCTATCGGAAAACCCTCAGCTTCCGGGTCAAGATTATCAATATTGGCGGAGGCCGCAATAAAATTATTTTCCATCATGAGCAGGCTATAGATTGCTTCCTGGCCACCGGCAGCACCTAACGAATGACCACTCAGAGATTTGGTTGAATTGAGGGTAGGCACTTTGTCGGCAAACACACTGCGGATAGCTCTGAGTTCAGATGCATCGCCTGCCGGGGTGCTGGTGCCGTGGGTGTTGATGTAGTCTACCTGGCCATCTAGATTTTCCATTGCCATCCGCATGGCTCGGGCACCACCTTCCCCTGACGGTGCTACCATATCGTAACCATCTGAAGTTGCTGCATAGCCGGTTAATTCTGCATAAATTTTTGCGTCACGTTTAATTGCATGATCCAGCGCTTCGATGACTAAAATGGCACCACCACCGGCGATAACAAAGCCGTCTCTGCCAACATCGAATGTGCGTGACGCCTTCTCAGGTGTTGCATTATATTTTGTAGAGAGCGCACCCATGGCGTCGAACATATGGGACAGTATCCAGTGCTCCGATTCCCCTCCGCCAGCAAAAACAATGTCTTGTTTTTCTAGCTGAATTAATTCGGCTGCATGGCCAATACAGTGGGCGCTGGTGGCGCAGGCCGAGGAAATCGAATAATTAACGCCCTTTATTTTGAATGGTGTGGCAAGGCAGGCGGAGACAGAACTGCTCATTGTGCGAGGAACACGATAAGGGCCAACGCGCCGCAGGCCTTTCTCGCGCATGATATCGGCTGATTCGAGTTGATCTGCTGGTGAACCACCACCGGACCCTACAACCAGGCCGGTACGTAGGTTGGAAACCTGCTCTTCGCTCAGATTGGCATCGCTTATAGCTTGAGCCATAGAGATGTAGGCGTAGGCTGACCCATCACCCATGAAGCGCAACGTCTTTCTGTCTATCTGCTCCGCAGTATCGATCTGCACGGACCCACTGACATGACTGCGCATGCCAATCTCCTCGTACTCTGGATTGTAGCGAATCCCACTGCGGCCTTCTCTGAGTGAATCCAGTACAGATTGTTTGTCATTGCCAAGGCAGGAAACAATTCCTATACCGGTAACTACAACTCGGCGCATTTCTACCCCTCTCTATACCTTTAATGGGTCTAAAATTTGGCTTCGGGAGAAAATAACCCCACTTTTAGATCTTTGGTAGTGTATATAGTTTTGCCGTCGACAGATACTGTGCCATCGGCGATGCCCATTATCAGGGATCTGTTAATTAATCGGCTAATTGACAATTCGTAAACAACTTTTGTGGCGTCAGGTAATATTTCTCCGCCGAATTTGACTTCGCCGGAGCCCAAGGCCCGACCTCTCCCAGAAAAGCCACTCCATCCTAGAAAAAAGCCAACCAGTTGCCATAGTGCGTCAAGTCCAAGGCAGCCGGGCATTACTGGATCTCCCGGAAAGTGGCAGGAAAAAAACCACAGTTCAGGATTTATATCCAATTCTGCAATAATCTGGCCGCGACCAAACTCGCCACCGTCGGCATTAATTTCCACGATGCGGTCCAGCATCAGCATGTTACCTACTGGTAACTGGGCATTATCCGGACCAAACAATTTGCCGTGCCCGCATTCCAGTAGCTCGGTCTGGTTATAAGAGGTTTTGGGCACAAAGTGTTCATTCATGGCTGTTATATTTTCCATTTGGCCGCCCGTCAGGGGGCCGTTTCCGCGCGAAGCATAAGATGTTATCGCGCTGAGGCCAAATAATCGACAGTAAATTGCTAGCCGGCTATACAAGTTGAGCCATCGATAATTAGTCTTTATCCAGAAGAGAGATAATTTGATACTATTATGTGCTGTTTTTGATGGTTGGATAGATGATGTTAATTCCTGTAGTTCTAGCTGGTGGTGTGGGCTCACGTTTGTGGCCCGTTTCTCGTGCTACACTGCCCAAGCAGTTGGTTGCATTTCCTCATACTGAAGGTTCACTTTTTCAAAATACACTGCGGCGCTTATCCGGTATCAATGACGTCGCCGACCCGCTGGTTGTTTGTAATCAGGAGCACCGCTTCTTGGTGGCAGAACAACTTAGGCAGCTAGGTTTTAATCACAGCAAAATATTACTCGAGCCTTTTGGAAGAAACACTGCCCCTGCGGTCGCTCTGGCAGCTTTGCAGGCTCAGGATCAGTCAGCTAATGCAAATCTGTTAGTACTGGCTTCGGATCATGTCATAGAAGATGTAGACGTCTTTCACAATCTAGTTGAAATAGGCCAAAAGTATGCCAGTAATGGCAAGATGGTGACTTTTGGCATAGTGCCAGGTAGCCCAGAAACTGGATATGGGTATATCCAAAAAGGCGAAGTCATTGACGATGGCAGTGCTTATCGCATTCAAAAATTTGTAGAAAAGCCGGATCTAAAAACGGCTAAGAACTATCTGAATTCGGGTGATTATCTGTGGAATAGCAGCGTGTTTATTTTTAACTCATCAGTTTATCTTAATGAGTTGAAGCGCCATGCGCCAGATATTTTTGAGGTGTGTTGCAAGGCTTACTCTGCACTAACAAACGAATCTGATTTCGCCTTTATTCCCAGTTCGATATTTGAACCCTGCCGGAGTGATTCAATCGATTATGCCGTGATGGAACATACTGACGAGGGTGTCGTACTGCCCATGGACGCTGGTTGGAACGACCTGGGCGCCTGGAATGCACTATGGGAAGTTGGAGAGAAAGATCAGCAAAATAATGTGCTTAGTGGTGACGTGCTGGTTGAGGGTGTGAGCTCAAGTTACATACAAGCTCAATCACGGTTGGTTGCAGCGGTGGGTTTAAACGACGCAATCATCGTGGAGACGGCAGATGCTGTCCTGGTGGCCAGCAAAGATGAAGCGCAATCGGTAAAGCAAATTGTGGATCAACTTAAGCAAATTAATCGGCCTGAATGTGAAAGCCACTTACTAGTGCAGCGCCCCTGGGGTTCGTATGAATCACTAGCGGTGGGTGAGGGTTATCAGGTCAAACACATTGTTGTGCAACCGGGGGCCTCACTTTCCTTGCAGATGCACGATCAGCGTGCCGAGCATTGGACAGTGATACGAGGTGTGGCATTGGTGAGGTGTGGTAGTAAAGAGTTTGAGCTCAAGTCTAACGAGTCAACGTTTATTCCCCTAGGCAGTAAACACCGCCTAACAAATCATGGAAGCGGAATTGTCGAACTAATCGAAGTGCAGATCGGTGATTATCTTGGTGAAGACGATATTGTTCGCTTTGATGATGAATATGGCCGAAGTTGATATGATCAATGAATTGACTTGTTTTAAATCGTATGACATTCGAGGTCGTATCCCAGATCAACTTAACGCTGACATTGCTTATCGTATTGGCCGGGCCTATGCCGAATTCCTCCGGCCAAAAAACGTCGTTGTCGGCTATGACATTCGCCTGTCCAGCCAGGAATTATGCGCTGCACTTACACGTGGTCTGACTGAAGCGGGTGTTGAAGTTATCAATATCTGTGAGTGTGGAACCGAGGAAATATATTTCGCCACCAGTTATTTGCAAATGGCCGGTGGAATAATAGTAACGGCAAGTCACAATCCAGCGGACTACAACGGAATGAAGTTTGTGCGAGAGGGGTCGCGGCCAATCAGTGGTGACACCGGGTTGAATGATATCAAGTTGTTGGCCGAGAAAAATCAATTTGCAGCAGTGAATAATTCAGGGTCGATTAGTTTCGAAGACACTCAGCCAGCCTATATAAATCATTTGCTTGGTTATGTAAATATAGACGAACTAAAACCATTGAAGATTGTGTGTAATGCGGGCAATGGGGGGGCGGGAGCGGCAATCGATGCAATCGAGCCTTTTCTGCCATTTAATTTCACCAAACTCCATCACCAGCCCGATGGTACTTTCCCCAATGGTGTGCCCAACCCGCTATTGGAAGAAAACCGCCAGGTGACAATCGATGCAATCAAGGAGAATAACGCGGATCTTGGTATTGCCTGGGATGGCGACTTCGACCGCTGTTTTTTCTTTGACGAAAGCGGTAGGTTCATCGAGGGATATTACATCGTAGGTTTGCTCGCTCAAAGTTTTCTTGATGATGAACCTGGCGCAACCATCATTCATGATCCACGTCTCACTTGGAACACGGTTGAAATTGTTAAAGCCGGAGGCGGAAAAGCGATCCAGTGCAAGACTGGTCATGCGTTCATCAAGGAAAGAATGCGCAAGGAAAATGCTGTTTATGGTGGAGAGATGAGTGCCCACCATTATTTCCGTGATTTCTTTTATTGCGATAGTGGAATGGTGCCTTGGTTGCTGGTAGTTGAGCTGATGGCAAAATCCGGCAAGAAACTTTCAGAACTGGTAGATGAAAGAGTGAAAGCATTTCCAGTCAGTGGAGAGATTAATCGCAGGGTTGAAAACGTCGCTGAACTGCTTGTAGCAGTTGAGCGCCATTATTCTGCGCAAGCTGAGAGCGTCGATCACACAGATGGTCTTGGCATGAATTTTAAAGATTGGCGTTTTAGCCTGAGACTGTCCAATACCGAGCCGGTGGTGAGACTGAATGTTGAGTCGCGTGGAGATGAGGTGCTCATGCGAGAAAAAACGGAAGAGCTGCTCGCATTGATTGAGTTATAGCTAATTTCAATGATGGGCGCGATTCCTGTTATTACCACGACAACAGGCTAAGAGATCATCATTTAATTTGCCTGATAAACTAAATTCTTGGAATAGATAGCGCGAGTATTTGATGATATTGGAAGTGGCAATTTTGAATGTTAAAGCTGGGCTAGAAACTGAATTCGAAGCAGTTTTTACGCAAGCTCAGCAGATTATTTCCAGTATGAGTGGTTATATAGACCATGAGCTGAAGTGGTGTATCGAGAATAGAAGCAGGTGCCTACTCCTGGTCAATTGGGAGTCTGTAGAGGGTCATACGGTTGGATTTTTGGAGTTAGAAGGGCATGCCCAGTGGCGGAAAATATTGCACCATTTCTATTATTCATCCCCGTCAGTGAAGCACTATGAAAACCTCTAACGCCTGAATTTTTTCCAGATGAAGTGACTATGGCCGTGGTTTACTTTTGCCATTCTTTGGTGAGCTTGATCAAGTTGCTGGTTGATGGGTCTAACGCGTTTGTAGGTTCTTCTGTCGTCAGGCTATTAAATATTTCCTTGGAGAGGGTCTTGCCTAATTCAACACCCCACTGATCGAAGGCATTTATATTCAAAAGTAGCGATTGCACATAAACTTTGTGTTCATACAAGGCGATTAATTTCCCCAAAACGGATGGGTTCAGCTCTTGCAAGAGTAATGTGTTACTTGGTTTGTTTCCCGTAGTAACTTTGTGCGGGACAATTTCATTATCTTTCACATTCGATGCACTAAGTTCCTCTGCGATTTCGCTGCGATTTCTCTCCTTCATTAATGCTAGGCTTTGACTAAAGCAGTTGGCCAATAAATGCGCATGCTGATCGCTAGCATTGGCAACAGAGCTATTGGCGATAGCAATAAAATCTACGGGTATTAAATCACTGCCTTGATGTAAATACTGAAAATAAGAGTGTTGGTTATTACTGCCACTCGATCCCCACAATACACCGGCACTGTTGCGGCTTACCAAGTCTCCCTCCTTGTCGACAGACTTGCCCAGACTTTCCATAGTCAGTTGTTGCAAAAAGGCAGGTAATTGGTTGAGCTGCTGACTATAGGGGGCAACAGTATGGCTGCTTGAATTATTAAACTCGGAATACCAAACACTTAACAAAGCCATTATCACCGGCATGTTTTGCGAGAGCTGCGTGTGGAGAAAATGCTGATCCATTTCATGGGCGCCACGCAGCAGGCTTCTGAAATTTTCCATGCCAATAGACAGCGCAATGGGTAGGCCAATGGCTGACCACAAGGAGAAGCGTCCGCCGATCCAGTCCCAAAGAGGAAGCATCTTATCAGAAGCGATGCCGAATTTTTTTGCTGCTTCCAGATTGGATGTAACCGCTACGAAGTGCTTCATTACCTCTATATCGCTGTTAGAATTGCTTGCGATCCACACTCGGGCAGCATCCGCGTTTAAAACAGTTTCCAGCGTGGAAAACGATTTGGAGGAAATTATAAAGAGCGTTGTTTCAGGATTTAGCTGTTGCAGCGTGCTTGCCAAATGCACAGGGTCACCATTGGAGGCAAAATGCAGCTTCACCTTATTGACGGCGAATGGGGCGAGTGCTGAAACCGCCATCGAGGGTCCCAGATCAGAACCACCGATGCCTATATTTACCACATCGGTGAAGGCTTTACCCGAGTAACCAAACCAATTCCCTCCATGCGCAGCGTTCACCAGCTGCTCCATCTTGGCCAGGCATGATGCCACTTCTTCTCGAAGCAGGGCGGGGTTCTGCTCTCGCAGAGCCACATGCAGTGCGGGCTGATGTTCTGACGTATTGATAGACTCGCCAGCAAACATTGCCTGTATGCCGGCGGGAACCTCGCTAGCCTGCGCTAGCTTGATTAGCAATTTGCGGGTTTCCCCGGAAACCAGGTTCTTGGAGTAATCTAATACTAGATCCGGAAACTGAATAGAAAAGTTGGCGAACCTGTCTTCATCACCAAAAAAGAGGGAACTAATACTCACGGCCTGCCCGTCCAGGGCTGCTTTGTGCTCTGCTAGTTGCTTGAAGACCTTTGTTACATCGGGGTTTATCATGGACCTTTAATATCCTGCCTGCGTTCTGTCTATACGGAGAGCTGCATAAGCTATATCATTCAATGCAGTTGATCAATTAGGCCTATTGAACAAGGTCAGAATTTTATGTAGTATGCGCGACCTGATCGTTGTTGCTATAGCTCGGTTGAGCATAGCAGTTGACTATGTCAGCGAGATCGGAGAGCAGGAGATAGTTCTATATTCATATCTCGATTATGCCGCTATAGCTCAGCCGTGGTAGAGCAGCTGACTTGTAATCAGCAGGTCCCGAGTTCGACTCTTGGTGGCGGCACCATTCACCTGTCTCAGTACGTTTCCAGTTGTCTCTCTAGTTCATAATTCTGCCCAAATTGCCCGTATTTACTGTCTCTCACTGTCTAGATTTGTCTTGACCCATCTAGAAGTTAATGGAACACTCTCTGTACCACCAGCTTTTTGTATGTACCACCAAACCTTGATTTCGTGGAATTATCAATGGCAAACACAACAAAACAATTAACTAATTCTGAGGTCAAGCAAGCGAAGCCTAGGGATAAAGAATATTATCTGGCAGACGGCAAAGGATTACAATTGCGAGTGAGGCCAAACGGTAGCCGACTTAATACAGAGCGGTAAAATGCCTTCCATCTCTGCAGAATAATAATTTTTTCCAACCAGGAGTAGCCATGAAAACTTCCAGATTAATTGTCATAACTGCTTTGAGTTTGTGTTTTACCAACTTAAACGCACAGATACCCAGCAGCGTATCGAATATACGGGATTGGTCCCAGGACATGGCTATGAAAATCACCGGTCCGTTCACTTTTGCGGCTGTTGGTGATGTCATTATCACTCGACCGGCAAACGAATTTCAGGACTCCGGTTTACAAGCAGCGCTGAGTATTCTGCGGGACGCCGATGTGGGATTTGGAAATTTCGAATCAACGATCAGAGACCAGCAGAATTTCGCAGGACCACTGGGTGGGAGCATGAACGGTACCAAGGAAGTGGCCGCCGATCTCAAAGCCATGGGGTTCGATTTGGTCAATCGCGCAGGCAATCATTTAATGGACTCGGATGAAGAAGGCATGTTTGAAATGACACGCCTGATGGAAGAAGCAGGTTTGATTTATGCCGGCATCGGGCGAAACCTGGATGAGGCACGGGCACCGCGTTTCGTAGAAATCAGTAAAGGCAGAGTGGGCCTGGTAGGAATGTATGGTCAAACCGGTAACGGCCGCCGGGGACTGGCAGCAACTTATCAGGATGGCATTCGTGGTGGCCGCGCCGGGTTAAACTCTTTACGGGTAACTAGGACCATCATAGTCCGACCTGAAGATCTGGACGCGATGAAATTGGCGAAAGATGCTGTGTACTCCCGACGACTAGAAGTCTCAAACCCGGTAAACCGGCCTGCGTCAGAACCAGATGGGATCGTAAATCTTTTTGGAGAACTTTATCAAGCCGGTGACAAGCCGGGAGACCTACATTACTCAATGAACATATCTGACCTGGAGGAAAATCTTCGCAGCATAAGGAATGGCAAACAGTATGCTGACTTTATGATTGCAACTATTCACGCACACCAAGGCGATACACTATTACAACCCTTTCTTTTTGAAGATAGTCCCCCAGATTTCTTGATCGAGTTAGCTCACTCGAGTATCGACAGTGGTGCTGATGCCTTCGTTGGACATGGCCCGCACTTGCTCCGGGGTATTGAGATATACAACGGCAAACCTATATTCTATAACCTTGGTGAATTTTTTCGGGAGTGGGATTGGAATTGCGACTGCGATTATAGTCCTGATGGACAACTCACCCAGGCGGAAAGCGTGGTATTGAACCACGATAACAGGGGAGTGGATGAACCTATTAACTACGAAAGCGTGCTCGCTCTGAGTCAATTCGACGAAGGCGAGTTAAAGGAAATCCATCTTTATCCAATATGGGCCCGGCAGGATGCTCCGTTATCGAGGAGGGGACTGCCAATGATTGCACCACCGGAAATTGCCCAACGCATATTACGCAGAATGCAGGAGTTGTCTGATCCTTTTGGGACTACGATCGAAATTGAAAATAATGTAGGGGTAATTCGAGTCGACTGAGGAGTGGAATCAAATCCGGTATATCGTAATTCAAATGGCCCCTGATTTTATTAAAGCTTTGGATTCACAACCTAGGGGAATGGCTAATTGATCGACTGGATGACCGCTGTTGGCCGGAAGCTGCCTGTCGCAGAGCTGAGTATCAGTGATAATTGAGTGTCTGCTTACAGGTTCATAGCAGACATTAGAGAAATGCTGGAAAAGCCGATCTAGAGGGAAAATGCCTTGGGGGAGGTGTCAGTTAGAATGCCGGCCTAGGTGATGGAGAAAGCGGAGGTGACTTTGTTCCAATGGAACACTATAAGTGCCACTGTTTACTTATAAGAGTATATATGGATATATAAAACAATAGGTTACATGGTATTACCGACTCTTGGTGGCGGCACCATTTTTTTTCTTACTACTTCTTACTGTGGGACTGCTCATCTCATCTTCGCTTGCTTATTCTCTCCTCAACAATCTGATCGATCGCATCAGCAATCTGCATTTCAAGAATACGTTGGCCGAATAGCGCGGTGGATTTTGCCGGATTGCCAGTATGGCCCTGACCATCCCCTTGCACTCCTGCTTGCATTTTATCGAATCGTAGCATTGAGGGGTTAAGAAACATTAAGCTCGAGGTATCGTGTGTGCCAGCGTGACTGCCAGCGTCTTCGGCACTAACTCCCTGACTGATAACCCAGTCATCGCCACGTCCCGGGTAGTAGTTAGTAATATGATGAACGCGCACGTTAGTTGCAGACCACTCCTCATTCAAATTTTCAGAGACTAATAGTTGTCCTAACTGATTACCGCCGCTGTCACCGATGAATACAATGTCGAGAAATCCATGCTGTCTAAGGCTTCGTGCAGTGTACTCGAGGACAGTAGCGAAAACTTCCTGTGGTATTGATATTGTGCCAGCGAAACGCATATGGCTTGTAGGTGGGTTTACCTCCCCCTCAGGCACGTAGGCGACTACTGGTGCAACGACTGCATTGCCTAGCTGTGTGGCAATTTCTCCGGCTTTGTATTTTACCAGGTAATTGTGTTTTCCCAGCACCATGTGGGGGCCATTCTGCTCCGTGCCGCCGGTCGGAACTATAATCGTGGTAATGCCTTGATCGATAGCATCTCGAACCTCCATCCAGGTGAGCTCCTCGATAAACACACTATCGGAAAAAGGCACCGATGCAGTTTGTGCCACTGTGCTCGAAATTAGGCAGTTGAGACTCAAGCAGATAGCCAGGTAAGCAGTTCGCATAATATTCTCATTTTGTGTTCACAATATAGGGGGTTGAGTGGGGTACTTTAGCAGTTTCATCTTGGTACTTGCAGAATTTGTCGCTATTTTTCCGGCAAACTGGTATTGCTGTCTGACCAAGCGAATGGTTAGTACAAATTGTTTTATACTCAGTTTTAAAAATAAAAAGGAAGATGTGTATGGGCATTACAGAATCTGCCAAATGTAGTTCTCTAAATTCCAAGTCGACGCATTTACGAAGCGCGTTCATTAGCAAGCTTGCAATCACGGCCGCGGTTACCATGGGTATGGCCTGCACTCCGGAACAACAAGCCGTTGATACCTCTCCGGCTTTTATTACTACAACATCTTATGCGGCTCAGAACAGACCAGACGTGCGAGGCATGGTGGGTGCTGTATCTTCCGATCACCCGTTGGCGACTCAGGCGGGTTTGCGGGTTTTACAGGAAGGCGGTAATGCAACGGATGCTATCATCGCTATGGCTGGAGTACTTGCTGTTGTAAGACCGCATATGAACGGTATTGGCGGTGACGCCTTCGGCATTTTCTATGATGGTGAGAGCAAGGAAATCAAGGCATTGAATGCGAGCGGAAGGGTGGGTGCCATGGCAACACCTGAATTTTTTGTTGCCGCCGGTGTTGATCGCATTCCAGGAACGGGTGCCCTATCGGTAAGTGTTCCCGGTGCTGTGGCCGGCTGGGTTGATGCCCATGAAAGATTCGGTACCATGGATTTTCAATCTCTGCTTGCGCCTGCCATTAATTATGCAAAAAATGGCTTTGCAGTTTCGACTCGATTGGCAATGGATTTCGAAGAACAGGGGCGCTTTCTTAATCAGGCTGGACGAAATCTCTATTTACCGAATGGTGCTGCGCCGCCGGTAGGAACACTGCTTAAAAATGAGGCGTTGGCCGCATCACTTGACACGATTTCGCGCGAGGGTAAAGAGGGCTATTACAACGGAGCAATAGCACAGCAACTGGCTGCCTTTATTACCGAACAGGGAGGTCATTTACGAGCCAATGACTTTGCCACCCACACAACAAGCTGGGTAGAACCGCTACGAGGTAATTATCTTGGGCATACGTTTGTTGTCATGCCACCTAACACCCAGGGCGTGGCACAACTCGCGCTGATGGAAATGTCCAAGTCTCATCCGATTGAGTTGCTCGGGCACAACACGGCTGAATATCTGCATACCTTAATCGAACTGAAGAAGCTAGCCTTTGCCGATCGCGATCGCTGGATTGCAGACCCTGATCTTGCGGTAGTGCCAGTTAACCAACTACTTGATTCAGACTATCTCGCTGAGCGCTCTACTTTGGTAAACTCAAACCAAGCTGCTGAGTCAGTTGAGCCAGGTTTCGGCGACGAAATATTTTCTAATGCTGACAAAGGTAGAGACGATGCGGGTGATACGGTTTATCTGACCGCAGTTGATCAGTGGGGCAATGCGGTAAGTTGGATTCAGAGTAATTTTGCCGGCTTCGGTTCTGGACTGCTCGATTCAGAGACAGGGATCCTATTACACAATCGAGGTGCTTTGCTCTCACTTCAGTCGGGCCATCCCAATGAAGTGGCACCGGGCAAACGCCCCTATCACACTCTTTCACCATTAATGGCACTTTATCCGGATGGTGGTTTTGCATTTACCATGGGCACACCGGGTGGTGACAGTCAGACACAATCACTGTTGCAAATTGTGAATAACATGCTGCTATTT
>CAVOCG010000024.1:0-24902 GCA_963694095.1 Gammaproteobacteria bacterium | reverse complement strand
TCTTCATTCTAGGACAAGTAGTCTTGTCACATGCCCCCCCAGGCGGGGCATAGTAAAGAGGGTGCATCCGTGACAAGTTGTCGCAGTACCCTTGTTATCCTGTTACTTTGCCCGGCAAACTGCGATAATCCGTCCCATAAATAGTACTATACTAGTGAATTCAACCGCTTAACCGGATGAGGAAATGATATGAAAATGCCAGGTTTGATACGATTAATTGCCGTTATCAGCGCTTCAGTTACCTTTCAGGCTGCAGTGTTTGCCCACACGGCACTAGTAGAAGCCACGCCCGGTGATGGATCAACGGTTATAGCGCCGCCTGCCAGTATAAATTTGGTATTTACAGAATCGGTGCAATTAGTGAAATTTGAAGTAATGGGGACTGGCCACGAGATGCCAACGGAATTCAAACCAAACACCGAAGCACGTGAAAGCATCTCAGTGGTAACACCTGGCATGCATGCTGGAAATTTCACGGTCAATTGGGCAGTTATCGGTGCAGATGGTCACACCGTGACAAACAGCTATTCTTTCGTGGTTGATCCGACTATGGCTGAAGACGATCATGCCGAAGGTGGTCACGCAGATCATCATGATGAAGGTGGTCACGCAGACCATCATGGCGACGGCGGGGCTAACCCTCACTAGAACTTTAGTAGTTTTCAATGTACGTACTCCCAAATATTTGGGAATTTGCCAGCGTAATAAGCAAGTTTTTTCTTTACGTTTCTGTCGCCAGCATCGCTGGTGGTAGCTTTTCGCTTCTGTTTTTTCACGACGACCGTCGTTTAATAATCCAACGTCACTTAATTTATATCCTGGTGGGGTCACTACTGGGATTTCACGCCGTGGTATTTTATTTCCTTTTTCAGATTGGTTTGATTAACGATGCAGGGTTGGCAGGTATTTTGGACTGGGATATGGCCCAGTTTCTCTTTACTCTCCCGCTAGGTGAAGCAACCTTGCTGAGACTAGGCGGATTCATCCTGGCTCTGCTTGGTAGCGTTCTTTTGCTGCGCTATACGAACCAGCTGAATCGGGCGCCAGGCCGAAATTTTTATCGAATTATCATTAATATTGCCGGCATTTCACTGGTAGTGATAGCGCTTAGTTTTCAAGTAACTGGCCACGTATCACAGTTGAGTTTGACAGCCCAGGCTGCAATTACTGTGCATGTGATTGCGATTGCTTTGTGGTTAGGTACCTTATTCCCACTCTACTCGCTATCTAATGATTGTCCCCTTGAAAGACTGCAATTGACTATGAAACGCTTCGGATATTTTGCTATTTACATTGTTGCGCTGTTAGTTTCTTCGGGCAGTTTGATGTTGCTGCAGTTGTTTGAATCACCGGTTGAATTATTGTCAAGCGTTTACGGCAGGTCGGTGATGATCAAATTGATTCTTGTCCTTGCGTTGCTTTTGTTTGCGGGCTTAAACAAGGTGTATCTTGTGCCTCATTTGATTTCCGGTAATAGTATCGAACAGCTTAGAAAAAGTATTAAAACTGAAATGTTGGTTGGGACTTTGATACTACTAGTCACTTCCTACTTCTCTACAGTGGTAGGGCCGGCAGAACACTAGAACGAACTTAAGAGGTGAAGTGGGCAGTGTTTTACCAGATAGTGGGGCTGAGCGGGCCGGTATTCTGGTGTCAAATGTCATTGTGTAGATCGACAATAAGTCAGTAAAAAGTAGCCGCGAATTGCGCAATATAGTTGGCCTGAAGCGGCAAGATCAGGAGGTTAGCCTTGTGCTTTATCGTGACGGCGTGCAACGTAACATCAGCGCAGTCATTTGCGGTAATCAGGGGCAAGCTTCTGCGAACGATACGCGGCCAGCCACAACATCTCAGTTTAGAGGGGCCGAGTTAAGGTCAGCCGAAGGCGATGTGGATGCAGTAGGCGTGGAGGTGGGTATGGTTCAGTCTAGTTCTAACGCATGGAATGCAGGGCTCAGGCAAGGGGATGTGATAATTGAGGTCAACCGTGAACAAATAAAAGATGTGCCTGGATTCAGCCAAAAGGTCGAATCACCGGGGCAGTTTACTGCGCTGACAGTACTAAGAGAGGGCAGGCGCATGCTGTTAATCCTGCCTGGATAAATCTAGATCAATAAGTTTCTGGGGGTGCCTAAGCCATCGCCCTAAATAGTATCCCCTTCTGGCCGACTTATATGCTCATATAAGTCGGCTTTTTTTGATTTATTCCCAGTGTGAGCTTGGGGTTTTTTCCCATAACTTGTTGATCGTAATAGGTTCTGCGATTATCATTCGCTGACGCTGATACCACTGGCTGTACTTGCTGTAAATAAGAAAAAAAGAGAGCTTAATTTTTGCAAGACTTCAAAACATTTTGTTGTGCACTAAAGTATTTCGCCATCATCTTGGCATTTACCTGCCCCCTATCTCTCCTGGCCCAGAGTGAAACGACTCTTAAGCTGGCGGATGTTAACTCGGCCCCTGACTACACTGAGTTCGTGGATTGGCTTAGAACCTCTGCGGATGAAAAAAAGATACCCGGCGCTGCGTTAGCCATCGTGTCGAGGGAAGGCATACTGCATCTCCAGACGTGGGGGGTGAAAAGTGTTGCCGATACTGCTGCAGTTAACACCGATTCAATATTTCGTATTGCCTCCATGTCCAAAACATTTGCGGGAACTGCTGCTGCGTTGTTGGTGGATCAACATTTGCAAAGCTGGGACGTACAAATGAGCGATTTGTTTCCCCAGTTGCAGATTGGTACCAGAAGCTCATCGCAAGCGATAACCCTGAAACATCTTGTAAGTCATTCTACTGGATTGATGCCGCATTCTTATTCCAACATGCTGGATGCCGGTGTTGCATACGAAAAAATTAGAGAAAAATTCGGGCAGATACCCACAGTGTGTGCTCCGGGTAAGTGTTATGGCTATCAAAATGTTGTATTTTCTCTCATTGCGGATGTGGTGGAGGAGAGTACTGGCAGTTCCTATGCAGACTATATAACTGAGGAGCTTTTTGTGCCACTAGGAATGCTCACTGCATCGGTAGGAATTGATTCTTTTAAGGATAACCCCCAAGCCACATTACCCCATCAAATGGTAAGAGGCAGCTGGAGAACAGCATCGACAAATCCCGCTTACTATACGACTGCCCCAGCGGCAGGTATTAACGCCAGTGTTCTCGATATGAGCTTGTGGCTACGCGCGAATCTTGGTGCTTTCCCGAAAGTAATGTCCGCAAAATTTCTCGCTGAGTTACATGAGCCGGTTATCCCCACTCCCCGTGGGAACTATTTCAATCGTTGGAGCGGTTTAGAGAATGCTTATTACGCTAGGGGTTGGCGGGTGTTTGATTACAAGGGTATGCGTGCCATTCATCATGGCGGGGGGGTAAGAGGTTATCGCTCGGAAATGGCGTTTGTGCCAGACGGGAACATTGGTATGGTATTGTTATTAAATGCCGACTCAAAGCTGGCTAATGACGTGGTTCCTGCATTTCTGAATAGTTTACGGTAATCTTCAAAGCTAACAACCGCATAGAACCCCAAAGGATATCCATGAGTTCAGTCATCGACTTATTGAAGTCACACCGCAGTATAAGAAAATTTACCGAACAAAAAATTGCTGCCGATTTATTTCAGGAAATAGTTGTTGCTGGCCAGGCCGCAGCGACTTCTAGTTTCTTGCAAGGTTCAACAATCATTAAGGTGAATAACCCGGCAACACGAACGCAAATTGCAGAGCTTGCTGGCAATCAAGGTTATGTTGAAACTGCGGCTGAGTTTCTGGTGTTCTGTGCGGATTTGAAAAGAGCAGGTAATTACTGTGAAGAATACGGCAGGCAATTTGAAGGGGACTACACCGAACATTTTATTATCGCAACAGTTGATGTAGCACTCATGGCACAAAATATGGTTACCGCTGCCGAATCAGCTGGCTTGGGAATTTGTTATATCGGTGGTATCCGCAACGATCCTGATCAGATGACGAAGTTGCTCAAGTTACCAAATGGAGTGTATCCCGTGTTTGGTCTGTGCCTTGGATACCCGGATCAGGATCCTGGAGTGAAACCACGCCTACCAACTTCAGTAATTGTTAAACAGGAATGCTATAACGAGGAAGGTGATAAAGAAGTGATCGCCGAGTACGATGAGCGGGTAAAGGAATATTATCGAATTCGCACAGGAGGTGGGCATGGAATAAGATGGACTGAACAGGTTTCAACCTTACTGTCAGAAAAAGTCCGGCCCCACATGAAGGCGTTTTTGGCAGCTCAGGGTTTTAAATTTAAATAGCGATTTAGCGTCTAAACCCATTTGATGGCAATACTTCTTCCCGTACAACTCTGTTCGACTCTGTAGTTACGGACGGCGGAATTGCAGTGGCTCCAAATGCAAACTTGAACTGACCGCTTACTAGTTGGTCGGCACTGCTTACCACGGACCACTTGGCAAGGTAATAAGCTGCGGCTGGGAGCTGCGTCGAAAGGGGAAAAGTAAAGTTGTGATTTACGAGTCCTGGTGTATAGGGGAGTCCAATATCTACCCATTTTCCATCCGCGTTGTAGACTACTAACTTCAAAAAACGCATCTCTTCAGGAAATCCAAAAGTAATCATTTTGGGTGCTTCGGCTAGAACAGAGTCATCAGCGGGATACGTATCGGCTAATGGCATTCCGCCACCATGAGAGTGTTGAGCATTAACGACACCGCATAGAGCTATGCCAACGATCAAATAGAATCCCTTTAATACCAGAATTATTGTGCTTTTCACGTTTACATCCCTCCTTACAAATGATTGATCCATCAACAGAATCTGCTAGGTAGAATAAAGCAGGATTCAATCTATTACAATTTTCAATAGACTACTCTCAGAACATCAGTGATGTAAATAAGTTACCCAAAGTAGACCATGCATTGTCGCGACAACGCACAGAGATTTCCTTGCTCATCAAACACTCTGCCCGATTGGCGGGTATATCCATCGGCCGCCGCATCCACTTGGAAATCCAAATAGAACCAGTCACCTTTGATGGATTCAGGTGGTTTGATAAATTCTAGCGACCAGGTTAATGAACTGGCAGGTACCGGCGGTCGGTCGAAATGGGAAAGAATCACCGGTGGTGGAATATCAGCGATGGTTAGGATTTTCTCGGCAGGGAAATCTGTTAAATCAATGCGGTGACGAACCCACATGTTTAATTTTCGATTAGGCTTTCCTGAAAATGGTATACCTCCGCCAAGCCAGAAACCTTCAAAATATTGCAAGAATGAAGGAGTCCCTTCCCAGTGTTCTGCAAACGAGATGCCTTCCGCTTTAGGTAACGGCTGAATTACTTCATCTGATGGCACTCGCAGGGCGTCACGGGGATTACCAAACGCGGCCATCATCTGCACGCAAATGCCCCCCCCGCCAATTACATCGGCACTGGCCTGGGTAACGTTTTTACCCTGCCTTGCAATCACCGGTGCAACAGAAACATCCCCTGCTGGCAGCGGAGCAATAAACGAAACCATCATTGAACGCAGTGGCTGGGGGTTTTGCATCAATTTGGCTATTCCACAGGTACCAAATGCCGCTGCCAGGCCGCCAAAAGCAGCTCTTCCCTGCGACCAAGAATCAGGGAAACTGGTGGTATTGTCAACGCTGTTTTTGAGTTTGCTGAGAATTGTGTGAATATCTGAGTCTTGCATAGTAATCTCTAACCTGGAGCTACTCGAATTGCTCCGTAAGTGCTTAGTGTGTAAAATTCTGACCTGTTAATTCAGTCTAGAGTTCAGCTTGAGTTCTAGCAGATTATTGGAATCGGGCAGTGAAATATTCTTCAATATTAAGTGTAACTGTTATCGACCTTTGCTTAACCCTTTTCACCATTCCTGTATTGGGGCAGCAATTTAGCGGCGCGGATAATGAAAAACCAGCGGATGTTACAGGAATTGCGGCTAAAACAGAAACTACTCCAGCTAATGACGCCGTCTTGGCTATAGCCCCGAGGCAATTGCTACTTTCATTCCCTGAGCGGGTTCGTCTGGTGAAACTCACTTTACATAACGAGCTGCGAAATTGGGTAGATATCAATTTTCGCTACGATCCATCCATTGTAGAGAACATCACCTGGTCTTTACCTTCATTACAATCGGCAACCTACTATACGGCTGACTGGGCCATTTTAGCCGCGAATGAACAACTGATAAAGGGTACCTTCAGTTTTGCCTTCGGGCCAGGCGCGGAAGCCCCCTCTGTTACCAAGCAAGCTGAGGCATTGTTACTTGATCTGAGCAATGGCAGACCGCGACGGGGTCAATCTATCGAGAATAGTGTTGATATCATCATAAATCGGGATCCACCTACCTTCGACCCGCCCTTCACAATCCAATTGGACGACGACTCGCGGCAAAACAGACAATAACACTCTGCTGATCGATCCTGAATTACAGTGAAAAGCATTTTGTTCGCGTGCAGATATGAATAAGTACTTATAGCGGACGGATCTTAGGCTAACTACCTACGTTCAGGGGCCTCGTATTAACGACCACAGGTTGCTGCTGGCGAGCAGACTAATTAATAAGACGGCAAGAGCAAAAGTGAACCATTGCAGTGCATAGGATAAATTAGTGTTTACATTGGGGTTAATGGCGGGCCAATGCCGCACTAGTCCACCAGGTTGACCTTCAGTTAAACGAACTTCAAAAGGGAATAGTTCTTCTCCCAATATCTCGGCGATGACATCTATTTCTAGAGTGCGCAGACGTAGCGGCCAAATAGTCGGGTCTATCTCACTGGGGATTATTCTTGCGCCTTCTTCACGGACGTAAATTTGTGCAGTTATTGACTGGGGCCCAGACACCGGACTCAAATTGGGTGGGGTATCAGGTGGCAGAATTCCAGAGGTCCAGCCACGGGAAACCAGCACCAGTGCGTTATTACTCTGTAATCTAAATGGTGTCACCACGCCGAAGCCAATTTGTGTGTCAAAAAACTCAGCCAGTAGCAGAATAGCCCGGTCGTTAATAAACTCGCCATTGAGCTCCACATGACGGTTTTGTAATTCAGGATTGGCTCGGTGCAGATGCCCGCTAGGTATTTCTTCTATGGGGCTGGCGTTGCCATTCAATTCAGACTCAAGCGCTTGTTGTGATTCATATTTCTCTGCGGCTCTATCCAGCTGCCAAAACCCAAGGCGCATAAAGGTGCCACAAGTGATGAGTACGCAAACCGCAACAATCCAATTGACCCGGATGTCTAGACTGCCAATATTCAGCTCGGTTCGACTTTGCAAGGTTTTAACGCCTGTATAGGTGATAATTGAATGGGAGAAAGAGGTTAAATCAGGCAGCAGAGAATTTCAATTAAATCAGTAGCACTGATATGCCTTACAACTAAATAATTAGCACCAAGGGCACCAGTCTACGCTGCCCCAGAGGATCGGGAAAAAGCGGTGAAGGTGGCTATGGCTAACTTGGGAGCAAAACCAAGCAGTCGCAAGCTGAGTGCGATATTAATGCCGATGACCAATGCCATAGCCAAAGCATGCACGGTAAGCGTGCCGAAAAAAGCCACACCGGATTCTCGCATCCAAATGCTAAAACCGGTTTCCTCAAATCTGGCCAAGGTTTCCAAATTTTGATCCCTGATTTAATTATCCGGCACACTTAAAGTGCCTGGAAGGCAACTGTTGACTAATATTCTCAGCGTTTCTATGTCAGTAGGGGGTCGATAAATCGTTCCATTTCCCTGCGTAAGGCCGGATCTGGCAATCGGCCGCGTGCTGCAGCTATATTGTCTTCAGCATGATGCGGTTTTGTGGTTCCGGGAATTGGTATCGTGGTGGCGGGATGGGACATGATATATTTCAGAAATACCTGAGCCCAGGAGGTGGCGTCGATATCAACGGCCCAATCCGGGAGAGGTTTGTCACCAACAGCGTTAAACAGTCTACCCCGGCCGAATGGCAGGTTTACGAGTACGGCTAACCCTTTGTCGGCTGCCAGAGGTAAAACGCGCTCGGCTACATTACGATTTCCCAGAGAATAATCCACCTGAATAAATTGCAGCACGTTATTTTCTATGATTTCGACCATGGCATCATATTGCCTGTCGCTAGAAGTGGTTACGCCGATGTAGCGAAAACGCCCCTGTTCCTGCCAGGCTCGCATGGTTTCCAGTTGAATAGAGGTGCCACGCAAATTGTGAATTTGCATTAATTCAAAACTATTTCCGCCGAGCAACTCAAAAGATTTTTCCATTCTTTCGATTCCACTTTGGCGGTCTTCTCGATCAACCTTGGTGGCGACCCACAGGTCACCCCTGATTCCCAGGTCACGCATAATACCGCCAATTACCGCCTCTGAGTTGCCATAGTTAGGTGAGGTATCTACTACTTTCCCACCGAGTCGATGGTAGGTGGCTAAGGTGTCTAGGAATACTGATATTTCAGGTGAATCAGGCTCCGCACGGTAGTTTCGGCAACCAATACCGATACCTGGAATTTCTTGTCCGGTGGACGGAATCGTCACACTATTTAGTGGTGATTGAGCAAAAGCTGGTGCTATCGAACCAAATCCTGCCGCGATTCCTGCACTTGCTGTCGCTTTCACTAAGTGCCGTCGAGTAAGTTTCATATTCAGTGTTCCAGCTGGTTAGCCCAAAAAGTAGGGGTGATAGTGGCGCTACCGCAGCAATAATGTCAATACGCAATCGGATGAGCCCTAGCTAAAATGCTGTGATAGAATCCATGATTGTTAGTTTGCGAGAAGGCTATAGCCAAGAAAAATAAATGGAGATTCTTATGTTGGATGCACGACAAATGTTGTTTAGAGTCCTGGGCGGTGCTTTGCTGCTCCCCATCTTGCTCGTCAATGCTGCCATGGCAGCTGACAATAGCATGGTGCCTCGGACCGCGGACGGTTCGCCTGATTTTAATGGAATCTGGCAAGCCATTAGCACTGCTCACTATGATATAGAGCCCCATGCTGCGGATTTTCCACCCCTAGTTCAATTGGGCGCAATTGGTGCTATTCCAGCGGGGCTGGGAATCGTAGATGGTGGTGAGATACCTTATACAAGCGATGCAAGGGCCACGCAGGCGGAAAACCAAAGCCAATGGCTGGATATCGACCCAGTGGTGAAGTGCTACATGCCGGGTGTTCCCCGCGCCAACTACATGCCGTTTCCTTTTCAGATTATTCAATCACCAGAGCATGTGGTGATGGCTTATGAATTCGCCAGTGCCAGTCGCATAGTATATATGGACAGGCCAGATTTTGAGGCGCCAATATTGAGCTGGATGGGCCATTCCAGAGGGTATTATGAAGGGGATACTCTGGTCATCGATGTGACAGACCAGGTGCCTGACACTTGGCTAGATCATGCGGGTAACCATCACTCTGATGCGTTGCGGGTAACCGAGCGTTACACACACGCTGGGCCTAATATAGTTATGTATGAAGCAACACTAGAAGACCCGAATGTCTATACACGGCCGTGGACGATTAGTTTTCCGCTTTATCGCCGCATGGAGGAGAATGCCCAACTGTTGGAATTCAAGTGCGTTGAGTTCGCAGAGGAATTAATGTACGGCCATTTGAGAAAGCCTGAGGATTGATTCTATTGGGTTAGATAGGTTATAAAAAACCCGCCATGTGCGGGTTTTTTATAACGCAATAGCCGACATGTAGATATTAGTACCGGCTCTGCTCATCCAACTTTAATTGCTGATCCGCTAAAAACTTGAAGCGGTAAATTTTCAGCGCGCGATCAGGGAACTTATCAGCAAACTCTGGAGCGACGTGCATTTGCTCCACGACCTGGCACTGCGGTGCATATTTTCTGAAGTTTTCCAGGAGGAACTCCACGTCAAGAAAAGGGCTTTTTAGCGTGGCCATCACGTCGGCGTCAGGTTTAGATAATTGGCTGAGTTTTTCAGCACGGCGCCATAGTTTTTTTGCACATCGAAGCTACCCCGTTGGCGAGTTGGCGGATCGATGAGTAGGGTGTCGTAACGGCCAAATTGTTTTATTCTTCCCCAGGAACGGAAAATATTGTGGGGAATGGATTTAATCAGCTGCGCACCTTGTTGGTTTTGTTTGTGATTTTCTAGCCCCCAGTTAATACTGGTCTTACTCTTACCCACGTTAGTCACTTGCCTTACGCCACCAGCTAATGCGGCAACAGAAAGCGAACAGGCATAGGTAAATAAATTAAGTACATTACTGTCTTTGCAGTTTTGCTGAATCCATTCACGTAATGGCCGCATATCGAGAAACAAACCGCTATTTTGTTGCGTGCCAAGTCGTACTTTCAAGCGGAGGTTGCCTTCAGTGACACGACATTGCGTAATTTTTTCTCCCCAAACAGCAGCGCCAGGTGCACCCTGCTCGAAGCGTTTTTGCGGCATTATTGATTTTATTTGACTGTGTTTATCTGCGTGAAGTAGGGCCTCGATGAGGCTATAAAGTGATTGTTCATTACTGTAAAGCGTGATGAGCACCACAGCTGGGTACCAGTCGATGCAAATGTACTCCAGCCCCGGATACAGATGTCCACGGCCATGAAAGACCCGGCGAGCATCTGTTGCCTTGGTGGAAAAGAAATAAGTTACGGCATCCTTAGCTGGTGCGTACACAAGTGTTGTTGAAATAGTCGGTTAAGGTTGTACCAGCTCAATCCGAACCTCGTCTGGACCGGTGACAAATGAAATTCGAATGCCACGAAAATCTCTTGGTTCCATGGAGAATACGATGCCTTTACGCTTTAACTCCACGGCAGCAGCGGCCAAATCAGGATAATTCCAGCCAAGATGGTCGAGACTACGTCCCTGAGTTGGTGCAACCGGATTACGCGCACGAGCGGCTAATAGCCACATGTCCCCGTAGTTGATGCCGGGTAAAGCCCCGCCGAATTGAGCGCTCTCGCCACCGAACGCATCAAGATACCATGCCAGAGTAGCTTCGGGATCTGGCGTTGACAGATGAATGTGGTGCGCCCCTCTTAGATTGGGATCATCAATCAGCTCTACTTTTGTGCCCCAGGGGTCTTCAATAAAGCCAAGTGTCATACCGGCGAACGCACGTACCTCGCCTAGCTGTTTGCCACCATCTGCCACGATATTGGCAATGATTTGCTCTACATTGCTCATGGAAAATCCAATATGGTCAACACCTGTACCAACCGAGCCTTCACCCGGATCACGCTTGGAAAATACCATGGCTATGTTTCCAAATCTGGCACGGTCAATTGGTAAATCGGTGTCACTGGAATATCTGAATCTGGCTGGCGTGCCGCCAAAATGTTTGGCATACCACTCAGCAGCTTGCTGTGGGTTTGGTGCTGCCAGGTGGATGTGGTCGTAGGGCGTGGCCATAAGAGGTGCTGATAGATAAAGGCAGGCTACGAATAAAAACAGGCGCGGTTGCATTTGCTTCTCCAATGTTATTGTTAGAAATCAGTTTAAATTTTAATTTATCGATTGTCTGTCTTGCAAGGGTTAAAATCCTTCATGGATTGAAATTTTCCTGGCCGAGTAGAAAAATGGGGTAAAAAGCGTAAGCTGCAGGGTAAGCACCTGGGAAAGCACAGCGCGGAGTGCACTGCAGCTGCCATAAAACCACTAAATTACAGCTACGGTTGTTTTGAGTTAGTTTAAATTCCTTCATGGAATATTCGAACCACCTTGGTTTTCATAATATACAGAAAGAGTTCATCGATGACCCTTAGACACTTGAATAATAGTTGCAGTTGCAAGCTCATCGCGATACTGATTTGTTTCTCCGTTGGCACGCTGGCGTTGGGACAGGAACCCGCCATCTCATTAACAGGAGTCATCGACTTCCACGCGCATGCCGGGCCAGACTCTAGACCTCGTGCCCTTAATGATTTCGAAGCAGTTCGTCAGGCCCGGCAAGCCGGGCTACGAGGAATCGTATTGAAGAATCATTTTACTATGACCGCGGACCGCGCCGCGCTCGCTATGACTCTTGTCACTGATTTTGAAGTATTTGGCGGAGTGGCTCTAAACCGAGCGGTCGGAGGGATTAACCCAGAAGCTGTTCGTCAAATGGTAGCCTTTGATGGTGGTCGTGGAAAAGTAGTCTGGTTGCCAACTTTCGATGCCGAGTTTTATGTCACCAGAACCGGCGAGCCCGATCCGTACGTCAGTATAGTGGTTAACGGCAGGCCGGTACCAGAGCTGTTAGAAGTGTTCGAATTGGTCTCCGAGCACGACCTGGTTCTAGCGATGGGGCACTCGTCACCCGAAGAAGTGTTGCTGTTGATACCGATTGCAAAAGCGTTGGGAGTAGAGCAAATTCTGGTCACTCATGTGTTCGGGCAGGGCGCTACTCGCCATCAGATGGAACGCATGGCCGCACTCGGTGTCGTAATGGAACTGGATTGGTTGGCCGCCTATTCTGGGATTGTGTCCATTGAGAGTTACGCGGATGTAATAAATGCAATAGGTGCGGAATATTTTCTTATCTCGTCCGATTTCGGCCAGGCCGGCAATCCGGATCATGCAACTGGAATGGCAGCCTTCATTTTGGCGCTTCGCCAAGCGGACCTAACGAGCTCTCAAATTGACCAAATGGCTAGACACAATCCGGCCAGGATGCTGGGGTTGGACTAGTTGTTTGTATTAATCGGAATTACCCTAGACGATATGACCAACCCACCTTCCGGCAAGCATGACGCCAGACCACAGGATTAGTGAAAGACAGCCAACTATTTTTAATTGGGCTGGGGTTACAGACTCACTATCCCAGCGTTCGATGTTTCGATACACCTTGAAATGAAAATAAGCCATATTGATACCTGCCAGTAATAGCAAGATAATTTTCCATTGAAAAGCAGGGTTCACCACATGGGATGCGGCGCGAGTTATGAACATGCCCAGCCCGGTGATGGTGGCAACGACGAATGAACCCCAAGTCCAGGGCACCAGTTCTTTGGAGAGAGTGGAAATTTTGTACCGGATTGCTGCTACTCCTATCAAACGGAGGTCAACCATCAGAATTGAGCCCAGAACAAACGTCGCGGCGATGACGTGGATTGATTCAAGAAAAGGAAACCAAGAGGTGCCACCTATTTCCCATGATATTGGCCAGTTTTCGATGTCGATCCATTTAGGTGAAGTTAAAAAACCCATGTTGGCGAATACCTGTTTAAGTGTTTATAACGTGAATGGGATGGTCCATCAAACTTGTTCCTGATTTGTCATGCCGGGAAATAAAGATATTCCGAGTAGGCGATCCACCTGCCAGCCATGGCTACCATTATCCATAACCCCAAAGACAGCAGTGCTAGACCTTTGCCGGTCCACTTGCGCGTCGAATTCAGTTCCCAGTAGTTGTCCTGTCGTTTGCTTAGAAAATAGAAAACAGCAGTAAGCAGAATGGCTGGTATCAAGAAACTGACTTTCCAGCCAAATACGGGATTATTAAAATAACGATTGGGCCTGCCAAACAGAAAGAAAGCGCCGGATACAAAATTACTTGCCAGCGCCCACCACAGCCACGGCATCACACGCCGGGTCATCTCACTAATATTTTGACTTGGAACGGCAAGGCCGAGAATTCTTAAATCCAAAAGTACAATAGATCCCATTACTACAGAAATTCCCAGGATGTGTACTGTCTGAATAATAGGTGGGAAACCAGGGATATTAGTCAATGCCCATAGCGCGCCATCCTGAAGAAAACTCCCGGAGAGTGTTGTTCCTATGCTGGTAAAAAAATCAGGCACGTTTTGAGATTCCTTTATCTATTATTGATTTTTTTATTGGTCTATAAATATTTATCTGTCACAGCGCCCTCAGATGCGGAGGTAACTGTTGCTGCATACTTAGCCAACACGCCCCTGGTGTATCGAGCCGCTGGCTTATTCCAGTTTTTCAGTCGCGCTGCAATTTCTTTATCACTGAGATTTAGCGTGACCTCATTCTTTTTAGCATCGATAGAAATTTTATCACCGGTTTCAACTATCGCGATGGGACCGCCTTCAAATGCTTCAGGGGTCACGTGTCCCACAACAAAACCGTGTGATCCTCCTGAAAATCTGCCATCAGTTACCAAGGCGACATCATTGCCCAGACCTGCCCCCATTATGGCGGCGGTGGGGCTGAGCATCTCGCGCATACCTGGCGCACCTTTTGGCCCTTCATAGCGGATAACCAACACGTCATCTTTTATCACCGTGCCATCAAGCACACCTTTCAAACATTCCTCTTCGGATTCGAATACCCGCGCATTTCCACTAAAAGACAGCCCTTCTTTGCCGGTAATTTTGGCAACGGCACCGGTGGGCGCCAGGTTACCCCGCAGCACAATCAGGTGACTGTCACTCTTGATTGGATTATCTAAGGGACGGATGATGTCCTGGCCATCCGGATAGGGAGCAACGTCCGCCAGATTTTCTGCCATGGTCTTACCGGTAACAGTCATGCAAGCCCCGTCTAGCATCCCCGCGTCCAACATGGTTTTCATTAGCGGTTGGATGCCACCAATCTTGATTAGTTCAGACATGAGGTATTTGCCGCTGGGTTTTAAGTCAGCAAGCATGGGGGTTTTCTTACCTATGGTGGTGAAATCATCCAACTCCAGCGGAACATTTATCGTGCTCGCCATCGCCAATAGGTGCAGCACCGCATTGGTAGAACCACCCAGGGCTATGGCGATCTTTATGGCGTTTTCAAACGCAGAACGGGTCATGATGTCAGAGGGTTTGATGTCGTGTTCGATCAAATGCATGATCGCTTCGCCAGAATTTATGCAGTCATCTATTTTGTCCTGGGATATGGCATCCTGGGCTGAGCTATTGGGAAGGCTCATGCCCAGTGCCTCGATAGCGGATGCCATGGTGTTCGCTGTGTACATGCCGCCACAAGAGCCAGGCCCTGGTATGGCTGTGTCTTCTATTTGTTTTAATTCAATGTCGGACACCTTGCCCGCAGCGTGTTTACCAACGGCTTCGAATACGGAGATCACATTTGTGTGATTAGGACCGGGCTGTATAGTGCCGCCGTAAATAAACAGCGAAGGGCGATTGAGTCTGGCCATTCCCATCAGCAAGCCGGGCATGTTTTTGTCGCAACCACCAATTGCGATGATGCCGTCGTGGCCCATACATCCTGAAACTGTCTCCACAGAATCGGCTATGACCTCCCGGGAAACCAGCGAATATTTCATGCCTTCGGTGCCCATGGAGATGCCGTCTGAAATTGTAATCGTGTTATAAATGATGCCTTTTCCCTGTGCGTCATCGACACCTTTGTTCACGTCTTCGGCGAGTTTGTTAATGTGCATATTGCAGGGAGTAACCATGCTCCAGGTTGAGGCGATGCCCACCTGAGGTTTTTCGAAGTCTTTGTCTTCAAACCCCACTGCCCGCAGCATCGCACGGCTTGGCGCCTGTTCAACCCCGTCTACTACAATCTTTGAATATTTACGTAAATCAGCCATATTACTCGAGCTCTTGTCCTTCCTGATAACTTGAATCCCGGCCTTCCAGGCGGTTTTGTCGGCTAATATACACCAGCCTGTGCTTGATCGCATCACTCTTTGATCTTTGGGCGCAGCCTAAGCGCTAGCTTGCAAATTTTTCCTTCCCGGGAGTGATGTCACAAAGTTTGTGCCACCATCAAGCATGTAGTATGTTCGATGGCGGCTAGTTGTGCCTTGTAAAAAGAACAACAGAAATACTTAAGCCAGATTGTAATCTTGAGAGGTGTTAAGCTAAAAAATGCTGGTACAAAACAGAGTGTAACCATTCAGTAAAAAGGATAAAGGAATGAATAAATTAACCGTTTTAGCGGCGTTTGGGTTTACTCTGCTACTAAGTTTTACAGCTCAAGGACAAGATTTACCTGGGGGTAACATCATTCAGTCCATCGATTGTAGTCTAAATGAAGGTGTGACGATGGCCGAGGTGGTGAGATGGGGACGCAGCGTGCCCAGGGATGAAAACTCCCCCGGTCAAATATACTTCCGAGAGGCAACCTATGCAGGTAACTATCGTGGTAGCAATGATTTCAGGATTGCCTCCTACTATCCAAACTATGCCGAAATGGCCAAGCGGATAGCTGCCATGCGTGCTCGGCCTGCAGTCATAGAGCGCACTGGCATTAGGGCTCAGGATCTATACACCTGCGATGGTAGTACTCTGGTCACCTCTCAAGCTCGCGCTGTCAATCCAGACAGTGACGGCTTCTCTGGCGAGCAAACCTTAATGACTACGCGTTTCTGCCGTTTGAATGAAGGTTCCAACGTGGCTGATGCCTACGCTTTTGCCCAGGGAGTGGCGGGGAACTATCGTTCACTTGGCGACAATACACTGATGCAAGTCTATACCCGCAGCTTGGGTCCGGTTGGTAACACGGTGGCAGGTAGAGGCGTGGTGATTGCTTCGGTACCGGCAACGTGGACTAGCTTCGGTGCAAGAATGGACATCGCTGGTCAGAACAATGTCCTGGAAGGGCTCGATTCGCCTATGGTCTGCGATTACCCGGCAATGTGGATTACTAATGCCATACATCGAGCTGGGAACAACTAGCGGGCTTTATTTAGCACACTGTTTTAAGAGGACATATTTTAGCTTGCAGTCATCGGTAGGCCGGTTGGTTGGAATGCTATCCGCAACAGTTCCGGCTACTGTCAACTGAAAGTAACTCTAAGATAGGGTCCGAAAGCGGCCAGTATTTAGTGTAAACAAGGCGTATGATTAGTGTCGTTGATTTAAAAACAGGGACACTGATAGTGTTACTCAATGCCGATGATTACGAAGACGCGCGCCAGAGTCGAGATGCTCGATTCGACGGCCGGAGTCCTTCCCCGGCACACCTCCCTGGATTGGGGGAGCACACAAAGTCTTGCGTGCCTTGCAATTAATTGCTAGAGGAGCATTGGATGTTGGATCGGGCGAATCCTTGGCAAATCAATTGTCAGTTGGCTCTCGGCAATTCGCGCTCCTTTTTCAAGAACATGTTGGTGCATCTCCTGTTGCAATTGCCCAAACTCAACGTCTTCACTTTGCAAAAAAAATTAATCGACGAAACTAGCTTACCTTTGGTAGATGTTTGTTTTGCGTCTGGTTTTGGCAGTGTGCGCCGTTTCAATGCGGTATTTAAGAACGTCTATGAGCGTTCACCGAAAGTATTGCGCAGCAGGCAAAACAAAATAATTTCACGGAGTAACGAAGCAATAAATATCAAACTGACTTATCGGCCCCCATTTAACTGGCAGGCGATGCTTGCATTTCTAAAGTATCGTGCAATTCCCGGGGTCGAGTATGTAACTAATAATTCCTATGCTAGAACGATTGTGGTTGATGGCAAGGAGGGCGACTTTCAAGTGACCTTCGACGACAAGAATAATCACTTGAATCTGCGTATTAATTATCCTTACACACGCCACTTATATCATATTATCGAGCGCATTCGATTGTTGTTCGACTTGAAAGTCGACAGTTTAGAGCTTGAGCAGTTTTTTATCAGGGACAAGTTGCTGAAGGCTGTGGTAAAAGCTAATCCGGGACTGCGTGTCCCAGGTTGCTGGGATGGATTTGAGGTATCGGTGCGGGCAATTCTTGGGCAGCAAGTCACAGTCAAGGCGGCTTCTACACTGGTTGCGAGAGTCGCAGTAAAACATGGCGCTGAATACAAAGGATCGATTCCTGAGTTAACGCACATATTTCCCGATGCAGCAAAGATCAAGCGGTCAGACCTCGACGGAATAGGAATAGTGGGGCGACGCATTCTGGCAATTAAAGCGGTGGCGCAGATGTTAATCGATGAACAAATCGTATTTGATGGTGTAATGGAGACCAGTGAATTTGTAAAAGAGATATGCACAATAAAAGGCATTGGTGATTGGACAGCGCAATATATCGCATTGCGCGCAATCAATGACCCAAATGCATTTCCCTACTCAGATTTGATTCTGCGACGCGCTGCTGCGAAAACCGGGGAGACGCTTACACCGAAACAAATGTTGTTGCGAGCTGAGAGCTGGCAGCCGTGGCGGGCCTACGCAGTAATGCTGCTGTGGACACACTATGCGCAATCGATGAAACCTTAGGAGGCACCTTGACTACATACTACAGTTACCACAATAGTCCGATTGGAAAACTATTGCTCGCAGGTAACGGCGCAATGCTTGCACTTTTGGGCTTTCCTAAAGGCAAGATGCAGCGGCGCCATGATGCCAACTGGATTGAGGATGACGGCCCTTTTAGAGCGGTGAGTGAACAGTTACAAGCTTACTTCAGCGGTGAGTTACAAGACTTTAATTTGCCGCTGGCGCCCAGGGGGACAGAATTTCAGGAAAGTGTTTGGCAGGCATTAATAGAAATTCCCTATGGCGCTACCTGGAGCTATGGTGACCTCGCCAAGCGTATCGGAAAACCGAAAGCATCGCGTGCGGTGGGTACGGCTAATGGGCAAAATCCGATCCCGGTAATTATTCCCTGTCATCGGGTAATCGGCGCTAGTGGTAAATTAACTGGGTTTGGTGGTGGCCTGCAGACCAAGGAATTTCTTCTGGGCCTTGAATCGAAAGCAGTAGCGCCTCAGTTCAAATTTAATTAACCTTTCAAAAGAGTACAGTTTTGGCGCGACAGTTGCGGTGTGTGCCGAATAAAATAGAAATTTGGTAAAAGATTAATGGATTTAACGGTTAAGAATGGTTAGATTTGGTAAGTGTCTAAGGGAGTTAAGTGCAATGGAGCGAGAGACTTCAATCAGAATGTTCTCCACCAGTGTAGGTGATCCGTTAAGGCGATTACCTCAATACCTGTTATTTGCTTCAGTTCTGGTCCTGAGTAATCAATTTTATGTTGCTGATGTTGAGGCTGCCGGCGAGCCAGAGTCTGCAGTGGAAATTAGTAGACAGCTGGAACAACAAAAGTTCCTGTTTGATGAGCAGATTGCCTCACTGGAGTTAGAGTATGGTGGTTTCGATCGCTCCCTACTGGAGCCGTTGCAGGGGCTTGCTACCTTGCTGATTGAAATAGGGGATTTCGAACAGGCTGATGGCATACTAGCAAGACGTCTACAACTGCTTCGCACTTTGGACGGCCTTACTAACCTGAGTCAGCTGTCCAATATTAATGCGATGATTACCAACGATGTCCGTCTGCAGGAATGGCGATCGGTTACGGATCGTTTCGAATACCTGAATTGGTTGCAAACGCAAAACGCTAATGCTGATACGCCGACAATGTTAAATGTTATGAACGATCTTAGTTCATGGCATCTGGCATCGGTTTATGTCGACCAGCCCCGAACTAGAACTAAACACTTTTTGAGCTCCAGGGAACTCCAGCGAGATATGATCTCTCTTGCCGAAGAGGAGTTTGGGGAGGAGAGTGAGCTACTGGTTCCATGGCTTTATAACTACGCTGTTGAACAACATAGATTATTTGCATTTCTAAAGTCAAACGATGAACTGGGATCGGATGCCAGAGATGACATTCTAGTACGTGAACGTCGTCAACCCGGCAACTATTTGAGGGAAGGGCTGAATATCGTAAAGCGTATTCGCAAAATAATCGAGGCAACAGGAAATGCTGAAGCAGAAGCGTTGGCAATGATTTACGATGCGGACTTTCAAATGTTATTGGGCTTAGGCACCGCCGCCAAGTTGTACCGCAGTGCCAAGGAGAAGCTCAATGAAGCAGGCATTACGGAAGAGCAAGTCGAAGCCTTCTTCGCCCGACCCGTAGTGTTGCCGGAAACGCAGTTTCATTATTCCCTAGATGAGGCGCTGGCTCGCCAGATCGAATACGGTTATACAGTGAGCCCTGGTGCAGAAGACAGTGAAACTGTTGTCCATATGGGCGATTTTATTGCCTGGAATGAGTCATTGCCTTTTGCGCGCCGTCCGGAATTACCGGAACAGGCATCATCTATTAACACCGAACTTAGAGCGGTAGACCTACGATTTACAATTAATTCCCGCGGTAAAACCGGAAACCCGAAGACGCTTGCTGCTGAACCCGATACAGCCACAGTGAAACGAGATGCACAAGACGCATTAAGAGAGATGCAATTTCGTCCCAAGTTTGTGCAGCGAAGATGGCGGAGGATAGAAGATGTGACAATGCGCTACCTCTATCCACCGCCTTTGTAAAAAGTAATGTTTCTCCTTTCATAGCGAATCCAGGTAGAGGAATTGTCTTAGTGTTTGTTTCAATTCCACTCGCTGGTATAGTAGGCATCGCTGTTTTCCCCTGTGACTGTTGGAAGCAAGGGGGCCGCTAACCTAAAAACCAACTAGAAGAATATGCAAAGTAGTCAACAACAGATCATTTCTCATGTGCACAATTGGCTGAAAGTCCAAAAACCGGTTTGGCTATGCACCATTTTGAAAACCTGGGGCTCCTCACCTAGACCTATTGGTTCAATGATGGCCTGTACGCTGGATGGAGAATTAGTTGGCTCGATTTCCGGTGGTTGCATCGAGGAAGATTTCTTGGAACAGCTGCGTGATGGCAGCCTGAAGTCTCAATTTGATGAAAAGGGCAAACCATTTCTAGTGAAATATGGGGTTACTGCCGAAGAACAGGCACGGCTAAAATTACCGTGTGGTGGGCAACTGCATGTTTTGCTGGAGTACATATCGGCTACTGATGCCAACAATGCCGTGTTTTTGAGATTGTCGACGGACCTCGAAAACCATACCCCAGTTAGCCGCCTAGTTAATCTGGATGATGGGGGGATTTCTACCAATAATCAAAGTAGTGACTTGGCCGTCATTATTAACGATGCGCTAATGACCCATAGCCTCAGTCCCATGTACCGGTTGCTGTTGCTAGGGGCAGGAGATGTTGCCAGGTTTGTCGCTGAAATGGCCCTTGCGCTTGAATATGATGTGACGCTATGCGACCCGCGCCCTAATTATCTGGACAATTGGAAGGTAGAAGGCGTGGAGGTCACATCGAACTTGCCCGACGATGTAGTGCGTGATCGATTCGGTAATCCTTATAGCGGTATTGTGGCATTGGCACATGATCCGCGAGTGGACGACATGGCGCTGATGGAAGCTCTAAAAACGGATGCTTTTTATATTGGAGCCATGGGGTCAGAGCGGACATCGGCCAGCCGCCGGGAGCGATTGCCGGAACTGGGTTTAAGTGAGGATGAGATCGCGCGACTACATGCGCCGATTGGATTTCAGATTGGCAGTAAAACTCCGGCAGAGATCGCTATTTCCATAATGGCCGAAATTACGGCGATCAGGCATGGTAATTAGAGGCGCCCCTAACCCACAATGCCAGGCGAAGGCGCTAGCTTTGGCCAAGGATCGAGCTGTTCCAACTGCCGGGCTAGCTGGAGCAGTAACAAATCAGAACCCCAAGCTGCAGAGAACATAACCCCTATGGGTAAGTTAATCTTGGTGCGGTGCAACGGCAGTGAGAGGCTGGGTTGCCCGGTTCCGTTATAGATGGAAGCAAAGCCGCTGTAACTGTGAAATCGATCGATATATTCTTTTATCTCATTACTGTTCATATCCAGCCAACCAATTTTTGCCGGTTCTTTTGCTAGCACTGGAGATATCACCACATCGAACTGCTGATGAAATGCAGCCATCTGCCGCTCCGCTTTTTTCAAAATATTCATGGCATTAAGGTATTCGCTGGCACTTGCCTGAGCGCCATTCATTGCCATAATTTTGGTTGAGGCTTCGAGTCGGCAATCCTGCCAGTCGAGACTGAGTTTTTTCAATTGTTGAGCAACACTTTGTGCAACATGGACATTGATGATGACGGCCATAGCCGAAGTAAGGCGCTTGTAATTTACTGGAGGGGTGGCTTCCTTAACTGTTGCGCCTAGCTTACGACAGAGCTCAACGGCTTTATTAACCCCGGCAATGCATTCTGAATCAAGCGCTCTGCCACTGGGATGATTCTGCTGAACGGCGATTTTAAGATTGCCTGGATCCAAGTCGATGCCAGCCAGGTAGGATTTCGGCTGAGAAGGCAAAGCATAGAGATTTGGTTCACTGAGTTTTAGCCCATCAAGAAACGCGGCGCTATCTCGGACGGTTCGACTAACAACATGGCTAACACTCATGCCGCTCCAGCTAACGCTGCGGTCATCTTCAATGATAGTCAATCCCCGACTCGGTTTTAACCCAACTAGGCCACAACAGGCAGCCGGAATGCGGATGGAACCACCGCCATCAGTGGCATGAGCGGCGGGAATAATGCCTGCGGCAACAGCGGCTGCAGAGCCGCCACTGGAGCCACCCGCAGAATGTTCTAGGTTCCAGGGATTTAAACAGGGACCGTTAATGTCAGATTCGGTGGTAACGGTAAGACAAAGCTCGGGTGTATTGGTTTTGCCTATCACCAGGAGACCCATATTATGGAATCTGTCGACTATCTTGGCATTGTGATCGGCAATTTCGTCGGCAAACAAATGGCTGGCGTTGGTTTGCGCTAGCCCCTTCATTGGAGAAATATCCTTTACTAGGAAAGGGACACCGACCAGTTCGCCCACATCAGTGAGGCTGGGGTTCTGGTCAATAGTGAGGGCATGTTGCCTTGCCTTGTCATAGGTTTCGATGACGATGGCATTGAGGGTTGGATTCAGTTTCTGCGCTTTTTCGATGGAGCAGTTTAGTACCTCTGTCGCAGTAGCTCGCCCCTTTCTAATTAACTCTGCTAGGGCAACCGCATCAAGTAGTTCATATTCTGTGACATTTAACATGGCGGTTTTACATATTTATAAAATTATCATCATCGTTGTTTTTTGTGACAAGGGATAAACTGCCAGATTGATCTTCTTCATAGCTGTTCTTGTCACAACTGCCACTTTTTTCAGAGAGTTGAGTCTTGAGACGTAAATTGTTCTTGGAGTCTGCATTTCTCAGCGCTTCTTCGTGGAAAATCAGTCCTTTCCTTCAGAGGTCGTAGAAAGCTGAGTCGAATATTCTCACACCCTGTTGTTCGGATTTTTCCATTACCTCTTTGATTTTCAGAACTTTGCCCTGTTTTATCAGGTCACAGATACGTGTTGTGAATCAGGGCCGTCCTTTTCGATCACCATTTTTAATAAGTCATTGAACCCCATAGCTGTAATCTTTTTTTATTGTATCAGAGGTGCCCTGCGTTGAATTTGAAAATCAAAAACGTCCTTCAGTATACCAGGCGACTTCGCTGGAAGAATTAGCGGCATCCCCCGCAACATCCAATACCAACGCGAATAACGCCATTCTAACCAGAACCCCGTTATCAGTTTGACGAAAAATCGCCAGGCTCGGGTGTTGGTTGAGATCATTATCCAGCTCATTGGCATCGGCACGAGAATCTCTTGGCAGCGGGTGCATGATTACTGTATTTGGTTGGCAATACCGTGTAAATATAGCCTGGTTCAAGCGAAACCGGCCTCGATATATATCCGCCTCCAGCTTGGTGGTGAAGCGCTCTTCCTGAATGCGGGTAAGGTAGACCGTATCGTTGTCTGAGAGCCCCTTTTCCATATCTTCAGTTTCGACCACCTTGTGACCACCCGCCTTGAGCTCAGATACGATATCCGCGGGCATACGCAGCTCTTTGGGAGAGATCATAGTGAAGGTGATGTTGTCATAGAGTAGCAGTAGCTGGGAGAGCGAATGCACCGTGCGGCCGTGTTTGAGATCACCGACCATGGCGATGTGCATCCTATCGATCCCTCTGTCATGGGAGCCGAGCTCTTTTTGTATAGTATATAGATCCAGAAGCGCCTGACTGGGATGTTCGTTGGGGCCATCACCCCCATTGATAACCGGTACCCGGCTGGCTTTTGCAAACTCACTAACCGAACCTACCTGGGGATGGCGCATCACGATAACATCGCTATAACCACTGATAACTCGGGCTGTATCGTAAAGTGACTCGCCTTTGGAAATTGATGATGCCTTTACATCGGTGGTTTCGCGAACCTGTCCGCCCAGCAGGTTAAATGCGCAACCAAAGCTAACTCGCGTGCGGGTGCTGGGCTCGAAGAACATATTGCCTAAGATGGCACCGTCTAAGACTTTTGTTATTTTCTCGCGGCGTGCATAAGGCTCCATACTATTAGCCACTTGAAAGATCGTATCTACATCGGGTCTTTCAAATTGTTTAACGCTGAGTATATGGGCGCCGCGAAAATCCATGAATCTCTGCCGGGTACCTTTTTTGTAATCGCCTAACTTGATGAATAATACTACAATTGGGGCTTGCGAAGGAATTGTTAAGTGATTTTCTTTACTTATATAGCATCAATATCAAAGATTTGAGACACGCTGTCCAGACTCAATCACTAAATCCTTCGGGTGAGGCTTCTAAAAGAATGGCTGGTAAAACAATTTATTGGTATGACTTCGAAACTTTCGGTAGTGATCCAAGGCGGGACCGTGCCTCTCAGTTTGCCGGTATTCGAACTGATGAAGACTTCAATATTATTGGTGAGCCACTGATCATATATTGCAAACCTGCAGATGATTTCTTACCTGACCCAGTGGCCTGTCTAATCACGGGTATTACGCCGCAAATAGCTTTAGAAAAAGGCGTGTCGGAGGCAGATTTTATTCAACAGATTCACCGCGAGATTTCTGAGCCAAATACGTGTGTGGCCGGATATAACAACATTCGCTTCGATGATGAAATTACCCGGCAGCTACTATACCGAAATTTTTATGATCCATACGAGAGAGAGTGGCGTAATGGAAATTCGCGCTGGGATATTATAGACATGGTGCGGTTATGTGCCGCAACCAGACCAGAGGGGATCAGCTGGCCGAAAAAAGAAGATGGCAGCAATAGTTTTAGGTTGGATCAGTTAACGCTAGACAATGGTATTGAACATGCAGATGCACACGATGCGTTAGCCGATGTAGTGGCAACAATAGAGCTAGCTAAATTGATTCGCGATAAACAGCCAAAACTGTACCAATTTGTCTTCAACTT
>CAVOCG010000023.1:0-25833 GCA_963694095.1 Gammaproteobacteria bacterium | reverse complement strand
TTCCTTAATACTTTGTTGAAAAGTGCTTAGTGACAAAACTATTAATGGGGAGCCTATCGACACTGCAAAAAGTAATACTACTACTTTTCGTCCGAAACTGACCCTGTTAGCCCCGTTTATATCTCAATGTAACGTAAGAATTTCAATTTCGTCTACATTGATAGGCTATTTATTGTGCGCTAGCCGGTAGGAGCTCCGCTACATCCCGCAGCAGTTGTTGCCAGCGACGTCGTTGTACTTTCAGCCTGGACTGAACTGTCTGGTAGCGATCTCTTAGTTGCAATTGATCCCAGTGGCTCAGGGTTTCCTGTATCTGTAGCCCTTTTCCTTCATACCAGGCTTGCCGGTGTTCCGACCAAAGCTTCAGGGTGTCAACAAATTCCTCATACTCCTGCTCCAGCCTGGCGCGCCATTTGTCAGGGGTGTTGAGGAGGTTGCATTTTTCAGCTGCCGATTTGTACTGTAGTTCGACTTTGGCCTTCTCAATTTGCAGCGGTGTGCAGCGCTTGAGGCTTTTGGTTAAACCAATCCATGCACAGCACTGTATCAACCACTTGGTCGGATCGTACTGCCACCACTTGATGCCATTTCGGTAGTCCCATTGAAAGGCGTGGTGATAGTTGTGATAACCCTCTCCGTAAGTCAGCAGTGCAAGAAAGGGATTGTCTCGCGCTGTATTTTCAACGCTGTAAGGCTGGCGGCCCCACATATGAGCGAGCGAATTGATTAGGTAGGTAAGATGTTGGCTAAGCACCAGGCGAAGTAGCCCCCCAAGCAGAAGGCCGGCCATTATGTCTCCGTGATAATAGCCAATTAATCCTGGAAACACGATATTCATAAACAATGTCAGCTTTAAGTAGTGTTTGTGCTGCCATTGAACTATCGGGTCTTTCTGTAAATCTTGTACATTTGAAAAGCCGGTCTGGGCACTCTCGTAATCGCGCAGGATCCATCCGATATGGGAAAACCAGAAACCGCGCTTTGCGGAGTAGGGGTCATGCTCGTTATCATCCACGAAACGGTGGTGGTTGCGATGGTCTGATGCCCAGAGCAATATGCTATTTTGTAATGCGCAGGCACCACCAATTGCAAATAGAGCTTTCAGAACAGGGTGTGCCTTGTAAGCCTTGTGGGACCAAAGACGATGATAGCCGGCAGTAATCGACATGCCACAGAACGCCATCAAAACCCCGAAAACAACCCATTCAAACACATCGTAGCCATAATAATAGCCATACAGAGGCACTAGGGTTAACGCTGAGGCCGGAGTTAGGCTGAACAAAAACATATTGATCCAGTTAATAGGCGCTTTCTTCATAATTGCGATACTGCCCTTTTGTGATTACAAGTGTGACTCGTCTTAGGATTATAATACCGATAAGGTGAACTGATTCTGAATTTTTCTATTAAATAAACTATCACATGATAGCCAGGTGCACAAAACGATTAGCTTGGCAAAAGGGGAATGTTGTGGAAGAGATGCTTGTTGAGTTGCAAACCAAGTTTAGTTTTCAGGAGGATCTGTTACAGGAACTCAATCTTGTGGTAACCCACCAACAAAAGCAGATCGATGATTTGCGGCGTGAAGTGAAGCGTTACATGGAGCAAAGTGCTGAAATATTAGCGAGCGTCAATCACTTGGGTGGTGGCGAACAAAACGAGAACCCCCCGCATTACTAATTCGCCGCAGCCGAATTGCAATATCACCTGCTAGCCATTAATGACAACGTCATCCGCCTGGAGACCCTTCTCACCTTCACTGATAGCAAATTCTACCCGCTGGCCGTCCTGAAGCACTCTGTGTCCCTGGCCTCTTATTGACCTGAAGTGCACAAATACATCATCACCGCTATCGCGGGTAATAAATCCAAAGCCTTTGTTGGCACTAAACCACTTAACATTTCCCAGTTCTCGGTTTTCAACATCAAAGTAGGGGGCGGATTCATCGAGTATCTTATTATTAGCTGTTCTGGCAGCCCAAAAAGCTGTGATGAGATTTACGACAAAGAAAGAGAGCGCAAGCAGAGGGAAGTCGGCTGTGCTTAGTTGAAAATTCTCGGCAGTTAGAAAATATAGAGGAGCTGCCATTAAAATCGTAATTATGGCGGCTATAAAAAATGGCTTAGTGCTCATTGTTAATCTCTTTTTCTTTTTGTGTTATGTGATTGGCCGGTTTTTATCTGTTTTGCCGATACCAAGTCTGTCCGTGTTTGTTGGTGTCGAGGCCAGTTGCCAGCCTTCGAATTCAGTAGCTTACGGTTTCCTCCTAGATGAATTCAAGCAGGGCCCAACAGTACACTAGTGAAGCCCTAAATTAAACTATGGTTGGTGGCGAGGCTGGGAATTTCTTTTAATCTACTTAAGGCTGGATTCAGGTTGAGGTTGCTAAATTTGCCTTGTAACAAGGAAGAAGTGGCTCAGCTCGCGGTGAAACAAGATGAGCCAAAGCCCCATGGAGTGGATTTTTTAGTGAAGTAGCGAGGTGCAAGCAGATGAAAAGCTTATTTTTTGCCAGCTTAGGTGTGGTTTTAACATTGTCAGTAGCGTCGGTTTGGGCGCAAACCAATTTTGAATATGCCCCAGTCGTCGATTCTCGGCCCATTTATCAGGTGGTGGAGGTTTCTGCGCCACAGCAACAATGTTGGGAAGAAGAGGTCGTCAGGGATCAGTATCGCGATAACCCAAACACCGGGACACCGGTTTTACTGAGCACACTCATCGGTGGCGCAATAGGCAATTCCATCGGGCACAATAAGTCGAATCAACGTGTCGGTGCAGTGGTTGGGGCCTTGTTGGGCCGCTCCATAGGACGTGATATAGTGCGCCAAAGTAATCAGTCACAGTCCCTCGAATATGAGGTTATTCAGCGCTGCAATACGGTCTATCAGCAGCGTGAGGAAGAACGACTCATGGGCTATCAAGTAACTTATCTCTACAACGGTGAAGAATTCTCCGTTCGTACAGACACTGATCCAGGTGAGCAGATCAGGATACGGGTGAGTGTAGAAGCTGTCCTATAATTGGCGCTTGGCAATGGGGAGATGGTTCTAGTTGGGCAAATTTGAACTATTAAGGTACTTTGAGTTGAGAATTTTTGGTGTAATCATAGTTGCTCTGTTGCTGATGCCAGTAGAAGTGGCCAGTGCTCAATCGCTTCTGGTGCAGCAGGACCAGATTGGCATCAATCCGAATGCGATACAGCAGGATATTCGCCGTTCTCCTCAAGCCACTGCAGCTATAGCTGAACGCCAGGCAGTAAGCCTCGCCAGGCAGAGGTTTCCTGGCAATATTTTACGCATAATTCTGATCGGGGAAGGAGCTAATCGTCGCTATCAGATTCGGATGGAGAACGAGGGTAAGGTGTTCACGGTATTTGTAAATGTGGCTACAGGGAGGGTAACCGGAGGTGGTTGAGCTCTGCGGTCGCCCGGCAATGGAGGGAGGTACGTCGATTATGCGATTACTGGTCGTGGAAGATGAAAGTTTGTTAAGGCAGCAAATAGAACAGGGGCTGCTTAAAGAAGGCTATGTTGTAGATATCGCTGAAGATGGGAAAACCGGCTTATATTATGCAACCGAATATGACTACGATGCTGCCATTATCGACTTAGGTTTGCCAGAGATCGATGGTATCTCTCTAATCAAAAAAATCCGTTCCTCAAGCAAAGACTATCCAATTTTAATACTGACCGCACGCGGTGACTGGCAAGACAAAGTGGCCGGGCTCGACGCGGGTGCCGATGATTATGTGGTTAAGCCGTTCCAGCTTGAAGAGATAGTCGCTCGACTAAATGCCCTGCTACGAAGAGCCGCCGGGTTTGCCAAGCCGGTATTGGAATTTGGCCCGTTGAGTCTGAATATTTCTGCCAAGCAACTCATGCTCAATAATGTAAATGTAGTGCTTACTGCATACGAGTATAAAATGCTTGAATATCTGATGTTACATCCCGGGCAGGTAGTTTCAAAAACTGAGTTGACAGAGCATCTCTATGCGCAGGACTGCGACAGAGACAGCAATGTGTTGGAAGTTTTTGTGCGGCGGCTCAGGCAGAAGCTGGATCCGGACCAGGAGCTTAAGCCGATAGAAACTGTGCGCGGCCAAGGTTATAGATTTATTTTGGGTGTGTCATGAATTGGGGACTGGAAACATACAGTTGCCAATGACATCGCAAACTCAGTCTACTGATTACTCAATTCAAACCCGCCTGCTTATCTCTGTCAGCATTTTGCTTTTTGTGTTTCTTGGGCTAACCGGTGTGGTCTTGGATCGAGCATTCAGAAACAGTATAGAGGCCGGAGCGGCAGACCGGTTACAGGTTCAGGTTTACGTGTTGTTGGGATCTGCGGAAGAAGAAGGCGGCGAGTTTTATTTTCTGGAAGGTCTGCGGGAGCCTCGCTTCACCCAACTCAATTCCGGGCTATATGGCTTTATTAGCAGCAATACGTTTGGTGAATTGTGGCGTAGTGAGTCAGCAAGAACATTGTCTCTGGCTGATAGTGATGTGCTTCAACAGACAACGGGTGTCGGCCAAAGCCTCTTCAGCAAGACCTTAAATAGCGAACAAGAAGAGTTGTTCGTTGTGAGTTATGGCATCCTTTGGGAAGATGGTGTCAGCGAATACAGCTTCACAGTGATGGAAACGTCCACACCCTATTACTCAGAAATTTCAAACTTTCGCACCAGTTTATGGACTTGGCTCGGTGGGGTGGCTGTGCTGTTGTTAATGATTCAACTGTTTTTAATGCGATGGGGTTTGTCTCCTCTGCATCAAATGGCCGCCGATTTGAAAAGAATTGAATCTGGGGATCACGGGCAATTGCAAGGAGCCTATCCAAAGGAGCTTCGCGGTGTAACTGATAATCTAAATTTGTTGATTAAGAGTGAGCGTAAACAGCAGGCACGGTACCGTACTACCCTGGGTGACCTTGCCCACAGTCTCAAGACGCCACTGGCCGTTATCGCAGGTGTAATGCAGCAACTCACTGCCACTGCAGATTCTGTCGATGCCAACACCAGCAAACAACTGGTTTCGGTTGACGAACAGTTGGCTAGAATGAATCAGATAGTTACCTATCAACTACAGCGAGCCGTACAAACCAGCGATTCCAGTGCGCTGGCGAGACGGGTAAATGTAGCGACAGTCATTGGTAAAATTCTCGAGGCGCTGCGCAAAGTGTATGGGGAAAAGGCCATGCAGTGTACGCAAGATATGGATGAAAAGGCCGTGTTTCTGGGGGATGAACGTGATCTGCTGGAAATTATGGGCAACGTGTTGGACAACGCGTTTAAATATGGAAAAAGTCGAATTAGTGTCTCTGTGCAGCAATGGGGTTTACAGCCAGGAGAACTTAAAATTAAGGTGACGGATGACGGACCCGGTATCCCCTTGGACAAGCAGGAATTTGTTTTGCAAAGGGGTGCGCGGGCAGATACCCTGGTACAGGGTCAAGGCATTGGACTGGCAGTGATGACGGACATTGTTACCAGTTACGGTGGGGAAATTTCGATAAATAATCTTGTGGACGGGGGTGCCTGTATAGAAATGGTTTTCAAGATTCCTCAACGGGTTTAATTTAGAAGAAATATCCACCGGTCACAGCCACCAGCGTCATTGTGAATAAAAACCACTTGATACTGTTCTGTGATGCTTTTACGGCAATTTTCACGGCTATATGAGCGCCCGCCATGGAACCTATGGCCAACACGAGTCCAGGAATCCACCAGATTTGCTCGAACAGCGTGAATATCACCATAGCCACCAGCGAAAAAGCCAGAGCACAGCACGTCTTTAGCGCATTTGCCCGCAATAGGTCGTAGCGCAGGCTTCCGGCCAAGGCGGCCAATAATATAAATCCCACACCGGCTTGCACAAATCCACCATAGACACCAGCACCAAACAAGCTCCACCAGGCACCCGGGTGATCTCTAGGGGACACTGCCGGGGTTCCTGCCGGGGGGACGATCACATTTGGTTTGATTAATATAACAAGTGACATAGTAAGAATGGTTAACAGTAGTACCGGTTTCAGGTAGAGCATTGGTATAAATACGGCACCTAGTGCCCCAATTATCCCACCAATAACTGTGGGTATTAATACAGGAATTACAGCCGGACGATCCAGCACCTTATTTTTATCGAAACCAGCAACGCCTACCAATGACTGCAGGGTAATCGCAACCCGGTTTGTCCCATTGGCCACGTCCGCGGGCAATCCGAGCATCATCAGCACAGGTAGGGTCAAATTTGACCCGCCCCCAGCGACTGTATTAATGCCGCCTGCCACGAATCCCGTTAGGCAGAGCAAAAACAGAAGTGGAAGGTTATAATCCATTAAAAGCGCTGTTTATCATCGAAGACGAAACTTGTGAGTTCAGTGTTAGAAGAGAAAGGTCGTTTAAGGCTACATGGATGTGACCCCTGTCACATAAATTAGATTTAAGTGACTTAAAACACTCAAACTTTTACCTATTTCACAGTCTTTTTCTACTGTTCAGTTATGTTTATGACCGAAGTGTATCAAAGGCAACCTTGATTTACTTGCAGACTAACCGACACACTTAGCAGCTGAGCCAAAGTTAGAGTGAGTGTCTGCAATGGCAGCAGATTTATAAATGGGGCTGGTTAGAGCTTGGATGATCAATGCGGTTGTGAATAAAAAGGTGCCAAGAATATCAGCTTGTACGAATAGATCGGGCGCGTCTTCCATTGCTAGTAAAAAGTATATTTCGCAATAAATAATAGACAGTGCCGCCATTGCTGCCAGGAATGTTCTAATTCGGCCCCTTATCAGCATGCTGCCAGAGGCTATGGTGACTATTAGCAATACTCCCAGGCCACTTACAACGCCGCCGCTGCTATCCAATATCAGAGTGATAGAAAAAATGCCCACAATCATAGTAGAAGTGAGGACTTGTGGATTCCGAAAGATATTTCTGGCTACCGGTGCAAGCAAAGCGATTATTAAAGAGAAAATAACGCAGGCAGTACTAATCTGAATGAATAGAGTTGAATTGAAGCTGCCGAGCGGAGTTGAATCGGCGTTGCTTATAAAGGTAACCGCAAGTACCAGTGGCAGTACAATTCGGTAAATATTGTATACAACCCACACGTTGGTAATTTGACCAGGGCAGGCTTTGGTTTTTGTGGCCATAATGTATTCAGTTTAAATTAAATGAAAAAACAGTTTTGCCAATACATTAGCATTACCGGACAATACGGTACCTTACATAGGATTATCTAAAAATTTGGGATTGTATTATAGCCTATCTCACCTGACTCGCAGAATGGGTAGGGGTTTAGGGGGTGCTAAGCTATGCGGCACGGTTGGACTTTTCCGAATTCCTGGTCGCTTCGTGTTGCAAGAGGATTTGATGGCTGAACAGATTACAGTTGTAATGGCGCAGGTCAATCTAATGGTTGGCGATATCGATGGCAATACCGATATTGTCTTGCAAAATGCCAATCGGGCCATGCGGGACTGTGGCGCGCATATTATTGTATTCCCAGAGTTAACATTAACCGGTTATCCACCTGAAGACTTGTTGTTGCGTCCCAGCTTGGAAGTACGAATAAATAAAGCACTGCAAAGAATTAAGGCTGCCAATCTTGATATTGTTATGGTACTGGGTTATCCCGATCGAGAAGGGGGGCATCTTTTCAATGCGGCTGCCGTAATTAAGGGCAGTAATTGTCTGGGTAAATATCGCAAGCAGTGTCTGCCAAACTACCAAGTGTTCGATGAGCGTCGATACTTTGTTGTGGGAAACAGTCCTTGTGTTTTAGACATTGAGGGGGTCAAAGTCGCATTTACTATTTGCGAGGACCTATGGGAGGATGGCCCGGCTTTGCAGGCACATAATTCTGGTGCTCAACTCCTAATCAATTTGAATGCTTCGCCATATCATATGAACAAATTAGTGGAGCGCAAGGAAATGCTACGTAAGCGCAGTGAAGCGGTCAAGCTTCCTATTATTTATGCCAATCTCGTTGGTGGTCAGGATGAATTGGTCTTCGATGGTGGATCGATGGCCACCGATGCAAATGGGAATTGTCAATTGCTGGCGCCTTCTTTTGTGGAAGGACTCTATCCGGTGATTGTTGAACTGCCTGCATTCGACACAGCCAGCTGCAATATACCGGTGCAATCCATAGCAGATCATATTGAGTTGGAAGCAGATGTATATCAAGCGCTGGTGTTAGGCGTCAGGGATTATGTGAACAAGAATGGATTTAAAGGCATTGTACTAGGGTTGTCAGGTGGAATTGATTCGGCGCTGACGTTGGCCATTGCAGTAGATGCCCTTGGAAAGGAGCGAGTGCAAGCTGTGATGATGCCGTTTGAATATACGTCTGAATTGAGCTTGGAAGCCGCACAGCAACAAGCCACCACGTTGGGTGTCGCTTATCAGGTTATATCAATTGAGGGTATTTATGCCGCCTTTATATCGGCATTAACTGATGAGTTCGCTGGTACTTCTGTCGATGTAAGTGAGCAAAATATCCAGGCTAGGTGCCGCGGGGTCTTGTTAATGGCTATCTCTAATAAAAAAGGCTTCTTGGTGCTTACTACAGGAAACAAGAGCGAAATTGCGGTAGGGTACTCGACCTTGTACGGTGACATGGCAGGTGGTTTTGATGCGCTAAAAGACGTGTCTAAAACCATGGTGTATCGATTGGCTGTCTACAGAAATCATTGTCATGATGTCGAGGGACAAGAAATCATTCCACAACGGGTAATTGATAGGCCTCCGTCAGCTGAATTGGCACCTGACCAAATGGATCAAGATAGCTTGCCCTCCTATGATCAGCTCGACAATATACTAGAGCTGTACATTGAAAAGGACCTTAGTGCCGATGCGATTGTTAAGCAGGGCTTTGATGCAGACGTTGTTAGAAAAGTATTACGCCTGGTCGATCTGAATGAATACAAGCGAAGGCAGAGCCCTATTGGGGTGCGACTAACTCAACGTGGCTTTGGCAAAGATCGGCGTTACCCAGTCACCAACGCTTGGCCACTGGGCGAATAAGTCACTCGGAGGGTAATGCCCGTTTAGGCCTATCGGGGGCGGAGTTGGCCTTAGGATTCGAACATTGGGCCGCTGCGGTGTGGTGGCGGAAGGGTTTGAACGCTGAGTGCGGCGTGTGCTTTGATCTCTGGCTGGAGAGCTTCCATGCTGTCATTTATCTGGGTCTTCTCTTCGGGAAACCTGTTTTGCGGATCCGGTGCTGTCTGTATTGGATCTTCGCTGTGTTTAGCTTTGGGGTTTAACCAACTGCGAAATCGATTTCGTACGCTATTACGTCAATGCCAGTAGTTTATCCAGCTTTACAAAATTCGATAAAACAACGACGCCCATTCATTTGCTTGTCGGTCGCTATATTTTTCGACCAGTTTGAACATGGAAGCCTGAACCCGATCCAGCGCCTCTTCGGAGTTGCTTGGTGCTATCTGCGCCATTTGATATGCACTAGCCTGTTCACCAGCTAGGAATTTATAAAGTGATTGAAGGTTATCCAGAACTGAGGTCCCGAAACTGGTGAGTGTGTTATCGACCGCGGGTTTTCTAACAGCCTATCCAGTATATCGGCTACCCAATTCCCTTCGTCCGCTTATGTTAAACGTAGTAATTAGGAACCGGTTGGCAGCAATATTACAAAAATATGAACTAATCAGCACCAGATAGTGCAACAATTCTGATTATCTATGGATGGGCACTAATTCAGAATTCCAAGTGAAATTATGCTGAGGAAAGAGCGCTCTGGCGAGGGCTGATTCTGGGCATTGATAATTTCCTGGCTTCCAGAATTCCTGGGCCGAGAGGTGGGTGCCAACGGAGGATCGATGCGGTTGTCCCCCAGCACACCGAAACTGACAGTGTAAAGGAGAGAGGGGTTGGTAATTTCAGTACGAATTATGAAGTCCCCATTGCCTTCTATCGAGCCGTGTTCGGGGTAATTCTCTCGCAACAGGGCGAGTGAGGTATCAGCCAGGCCGGTTAAGCCCAGCCTCAGGTACGCTTCAATCATAACGGCGATTCCGTCGGCAACGGCAGGAGTGCCCTGGAAATTCTCCACGACATACTGCCCTCTTCGCTGAGCGGCTATATAGGCCCGTCGTTCGAGATAATAATTAGCCACATGAATTTCATAGGCTGCAAGGTTATTGCGCAAGAACACCATTCTGGACCGCGCGTCGGCCGCGTAGACGCTATCAGGATGCAATGCAAGGAGTTGGGAAAAATCATTGAAAGATTCACTGGCGGCGCCAGGATCCCGCTTCGTGGGGTCTATAGGCAAAAATCGGCTAAGGATACCATGGTCTTCGATAAACGAAGCCAGCCCCTTCATATAGTAAGCGTAGTCAACATTTTCATTTTCAGGGTGTAATCGAATAAACCTATCCGCTGCGGCCCTGGCAGCCTCGGGATCATTGCCTCGATAGTAGGCGTATACAATTTCAATTTGCGCTTGGGCAGCGAAGCGACCAAATGGAAAGCGTGATTCAAGGGCCTGGTAGGTTGAAATGGCACGCCTGAAATTGGCACTGTTTAACTGCTCGAGGGCACGCTGATAGAACTGTTCCTCGGTCGTCAGGCCTTCAAATTCGTCATCATTACGGTCAAATAAGCCGCAAGAGCTGAGTGCCAAGCCAATTATCAATCCCAGGGATATTTTAATAATAGAGTCTTTCAAAAAAAATATGCCTCACGCTATCCGAAATTTGCTGTGCCTCGAACTGCGTATTTAACCACAGCATGTCCTTGAAACCCATACCCGATAAGAACTCATGCTTTAGTGTGGTCTCAACAGAGATTCGGTTATCATTACAGCATGGTTACACAACTTTCCCTACAGGCTGAAGTTCCCGATGAGTTGTCTGGTATCAGATTAGACCAGATAGCGGCCAAATTATTTCCGGACTATTCACGTTCTCGGCTTCAAAGTTGGATTAAGGAGGGCGCGCTTCTAGTGAATAAAAAGCAGCTGCAAGCTCGTGATAAATTAGTGGCCGGGGATTTATTGCGCATCGAAGCTGAGATTGCTGCTACCGAACGCTGGCGGCCTCAGGAGATGCCGCTGGATCTGGTGTTCGAGGATGACCAATTGCTGGTAATTAACAAAGTAACAGATATGGTGGTTCACCCTGCCGCAGGCCACCGGGACGGCACGCTTCTCAATGGATTGATTCATTATAGCCCTCAGTTGGAGCAAGTGCCAAGGGCTGGAATCGTACATCGCCTCGATAAAGATACAACCGGGTTAATGGTTGTTGCGAAAACTCTCGAAGCTCACTATGAACTGGTGAACCAATTACAGCGAAGAGAGGTTGAGAGAGAGTATGAAGCAATTGTGCAGGGCGTACTTACGGGAGGCGGAACCGTAAACGAACCGCTAGGGCGCCATCCGGTTAACCGAAAGAAACGGGCGGTTGTGCCAAAAAATGGGCAGGAGGCAATTACTCATTATCGCGTCTTGAATAGATTCAGGTCGAGTACCCACGCCCGGATTAAGCTAGAAACCGGACGCACCCACCAAATTAGAGTACATATGGCACACCTAAATCATCCCTTGGTTGGAGATCCGGTGTATGGTGGCCGATTAAGAATTCCTGCGGCCTGTTCCGCAGAGCTGGCCGAGACGCTAAAAAACTTTAAGCGCCAAGCGCTGCATGCGCGTCGGCTTGGCCTGGTACATCCAAAATCGGGAGAGGTAATGGCGTGGGAGTCCCAACTGCCTGATGACATGGTTGATTTACTCAACCTTTTAAAGGAAGACAACGAGTGATTGATGTCTTTGGTGGCCTAACTTATGATGATTAAGGCTGACTGGAACGCGCCTGATAACATAGAGGCTCTGGTCACGACTAGACAGGGAGGGGTTAGCAGGAAGCCGTTCGATGGCTTTAATCTCGCCAATCACGTTGGAGACGAACCACAGGTGGTTCGCCAGAACCGCCAGTTGCTAGCGGACAATCTTGACCCAGGACTAAGCCTGCAGTGGCTCCAACAACAGCATGGAATTCGTGTTGTCCGAGCTGAAGACTGCGATAAATTGCCGGCAGCTGACGCTATAGTCTCAAGGCAAAGTGGTATCGCTTGTTGTATCTTGACAGCAGATTGTCTGCCTATCTTTCTTACGTCAAAAAATGGAGACGAAGTCGCTGTGATTCATGCGGGTTGGCGTGGGCTGGCCCAGGGTGTTTTGAAAGCAACTATTGATCAAATGATCACGCCGGCCAAACAAATTATGATCTGGTTTGGACCTGCGATTGGCCCCTGCCATTTTGAAGTTGGCAGTGAAGTGAGGTCAACGTTTACAGAAAAAACCTCAACTGAATATAGCTGTTTTAAAGTGACCCAACATGAGGGTAAATACATGGCTGATTTGTATGGGATTGCAAAAGCCCAGGCAATTTCGGCGGGGGTGGTCGATATCAATGGGGGTCATTATTGCACTTACTGCGACCCCGAGCTCTTTTATTCGTATCGTAGAGAGGGCGTTACCGGCCGTATGGCGAGTCTGATATACATTAAATGATAGGTCCAGAATAGCCCGTTTTTATACCGCGAGTAGGAGAGCTTCCCACTCGCAACGATGATGCCTTAAGAATCTAAAACTGGGGTTGCAGGTCATTAGGCATAACGGAGCTATGTTGCATCTCCATATATGACCTGGATCGGTTTCTCTCAGGCTGAGGTAAATCTCCCACGGCGGGACCACCCTGATAGAATATCCCACCGCGAAGTGCTGAAAGCAGATAGATATCATTTCGATCTATATTGTCTTCCCCATTGGTAAATTCGGCAGCAGCAGTATCCATGAGTGATTCACGATTCTGAAGATTCGGGTAGCTGAGTATGTCAAAAATTACGGTTTCGAATCTGTTCAGATTATCAATAGTGATAGCAACAAGGGGGTGCTGACTGTACAACTGAGGGGCGATGGTAGGCGCCATGGGTAATTCTATAGGAGCTGGGAAAAAAGACAAACCGCTAGCCACTCCCACTTTGTCCCAGAAGCGTTTAGTTGACACGTCAATTGCATCCGCAAACTGATCGTCGATTCCTTGCAAAATCAACCCCTCCAGCGCGGCTAGTTGAAACCACTGTGCGGTCCATGCCAACCCACTTAGCTTTGGATAACCTTCCAAAAAAGCGGTGGCATGGTCGTGGCCGAACATCAATGCAGACATCTTCGGTTCTGAGGGGGCTGCCAGCTGTTGATTGCTTTGATATTCGTTCAGGGCGGCATCAACAGCACCTTGTTTATCTGCAACCGACGGATCGGCATAAATATTGTAGACCGCTGCTTCCAGACTCCGGCCATGGCTAATTACGGCGGCGGCTCTATCACTTAGTGCTGCAACAGAACTGATTGCACTCACAGCTTCAGCATTAGAGTATTGTTCTCGTATAGATTGCCCGAGTTCTGATCGTGCTGCTGATTCCATCTCGTCAAACGGCCCGACAGTCATGTCCATGAGTTGGCCCTGTGCAGCCATTTCCATAATTTCTTGCATAGAAGAGGTTGCCATTAAAACTAGCCGGTTTTCGAATTGAATTCTTGCTGTCTCGGAGGCAGGTGAAGTCCCAATTTGACCCAATTCTTCAAACATATTCGCCTGCACTACATCGAATGCATTGAAAAGCTGCGCTATTTCGGGATAGTAATTTTGTAGTGCCTCGTCGCGAGGTTGAGCTAATAAGGTTGCTGGGATGGCAATAAGTGCCATGGTAATAGCAATCACTCTACCGCCTGTCATAGCTCGCTTTAAGGGGGAATTGGTTGTCTTCAACATTGCTATTGGCCTCTCGTGGTCTGGTTTGACTAAGATTATAAACCCATAGCCTGTAACATGGAAATGGAGCGATGGTTGATCAAGCACTAAACTAGTGGCTACTGGATGAAAACCTAGGCAGTAAATCCTGATTGGTTGTTGAAAAATAGGGTGCCAGGCCCAATCTATAATTCTAGGCAAGCTATCAGGTAGGGGGGTAAGTCCTTTCCCAGCAAGTTCATTTAAAGGCGATGTGGTAATACTATGCAAATAGATAAATTGACCAGTAAATTGCAATCTGCATTGTCAGATGCGCAATCGCTCGCTGTAGGCAAAGACAATAATTTCATTGAACCGGCTCACTTAATTTCGGCATTACTCGATCAAAAGGGAGGTTCGGTTAAACCGTTGTTATCCCAAACGGGTTTCAATGTCGTGGAATTGAGAGAGCAGTTGCAGGCATTGGTGGATTCTTTTCCACAGGTAACTGGCACTGATGGCCAAATCACGATCTCCAATGACTTAGGAAAATTGCTCAACCTGGCAGACAAGCAAGCACAAAAAAGCAGCGATGCTTTTATCTCAAGTGAGACTGCTGTACTGGCGGCGATGGGAGACAAGGGGGGGCTGGGGGAAATACTGAATTCTTTTGGTGTTACTGCCACTGCATTGGAAAATGCGATCACAAATCTGCGAGGAGGCGAGCAAGTTACTGATGCAGGAGCAGAGGATTCCTGGCAGGCACTTAGTCGTTTTTGTGTAGACGTGACAGAGAAAGCGGAAAATAGTGAATTAGATCCTGTTATTGGGCGTGACGCGGAGATTCGAAGAACGATTCAGGTTTTGCAGAGGCGTACGAAGAACAATCCGGTATTGATTGGCGAACCCGGTGTGGGTAAAACGTCCATTATTGAGGGATTGGCGCAGCGAATTATAAATGGTGAGGTTCCAGAAGGGCTCAAGGGAAAGAAAATATTATCGCTGGATATGGGCGCGTTAATTGCCGGTGCAAAATTTCGAGGTGAGTTCGAAGAGCGATTAAAAGGGGTTTTAAACGAGTTGTCCAAGCAGGAAGGCTCCATAATACTTTTTATCGATGAATTGCATACCGTGGTGGGTGCAGGAAAAGCGGAAGGTTCGATGGATGCGGGAAATATGTTAAAGCCCGCGCTAGCTAGGGGTGAGTTACACTGCGTCGGTGCTACTACCCTGGATGAATACCGGCAATATATTGAAAAAGATGCGGCTCTGGAGCGCCGGTTTCAAAAAGTATTAGTTGAAGAGCCAACGGGAGAAGATGCCATTGCTATTTTAAGAGGCTTGAAAGAGCGTTACGAAGTGCATCACGGCGTAGAAATTTCTGACTCGGCAATTATTGCCGCAGTTAGGTTATCCCAGCGCTATATTACAGATAGACAGTTGCCAGATAAGGCTATCGATTTAGTGGATGAGGCCGCCAGTCTTATACGTATGGAAATTGATTCCAAACCCGAAGAAATGGATAAGCTCGAGCGCCGCTTGATTCAGCTTAAAATTGAGCGGGAAGCATTGAAAAAAGATAAAGATCCTGCGACACAAAAGCACAAAGAAAAATTAGAGCAAGATATTCATGATTTGGAAAAAGAATTCGCGGACCTGGAAGATATCTGGAAAGCTGAAAAGGCTTCGCTGCAGGGAACGCAGTCTGTCAAGAGCAGTTTAGAGAAGGCCCGCAATGATATGGAGTTGGCAAGTCGAGCGGGAGACTTGGCGCATATGTCTGAAATTCAGTACGGAATTATTCCAGGGCTTGAGACAAAATTGGCGCAAGCCGCTCAGGAAGAAGCAGCGGAAAAGCAATTACTACGGACACGTGTTACCGAAGAAGAGATTGCCGATGTCGTATCTCGCTCCACGGGAATTCCTGTGAGTAAAATGCTGGAAGGCGATAAGCTTAAATTACTGGCCATGGAAGATGCATTGCATCAACGTGTGATGGGGCAGAATGAAGCAATCTTTGCTGTTTCTAATGCTGTTCGAAGGTCCCGTTCGGGGTTGTCAGACCCCAATCGACCTAACGGTACGTTCCTGTTTTTGGGCCCTACCGGTGTTGGCAAAACAGAATTGTGTAAGAGTCTGGCTGAATTTTTATTCGACACTGAAGACGCTATGGTTCGCATAGATATGTCAGAATTTATGGAACAGCACTCCGTAGCGCGCCTTATTGGTGCGCCTCCGGGTTACGTCGGCTATGAAGAGGGTGGCTATCTCACCGAGGCGGTGCGACGTCGACCCTATTCGGTATTATTGCTTGATGAAGTAGAAAAGGCCCATCCGGATGTATTTAATATTCTTTTGCAGGTAATGGATGATGGTCGCTTGACTGATGGTCATGGTAGGACTGTTGACTTTCGTAATACGGTGATCGTGATGACATCGAACCTGGGTTCGGACCGGATACAGGAGCTAATGGAAAATGGCACCTCCGACGAATCCATCTATGAAACTGTTAAGTCGACTGTGCTGGACGTGGTGGTCGGGCACTTCTCTCCAGAGTTCGTAAATCGCATCGATGAGACTGTCGTATTTCATCCGCTGGGGCAGTCGCAAATTCGAGGTATCGCTGAGTTGCAGTTGGAGTTGTTGAATCAGCGTCTCATATTGAACGGGCTATCACTACAAGTCTCTACAGCGGCTTTGGACCAAATCGCGTTGCTTGGATACGATCCGGTTTACGGTGCCAGACCGTTGAAACGGGCAATTCAAAACTGGATAGAGAACCCGCTCGCACAATCGGTCTTACAAGGATTATTTTTACCAGGTGATATTATCAGCCTAGATCTGAGCGCTGAGTTGGAATTCGTGTTTTCAAAGAGCTGAACTGCTAACTCTGCTGTTAAAATATTCAGCGAAAATGTACGCTATTCTTGACATAGCTGGAAAAAGTGAGAGAATCGCCAGTTGCTTTTGTGCAGAGTGAGACGGATACATCCCCATCCCATTTGCTGCGGTCTGGATTCGGCCCAACCTGCCGAAATTTAGTCCGCTCTAGGTGTCAAACAACATCTACCTAAGGCTTCTATCACGTTATCGCGTACGAAGCCGAAATTAAGCAGTATATACATGCTTTTCTGTGTAGTGATTGCTGTCATTAAATTGATTATAAATACTCCGAAACAGGCTGTGACAGCCTGTTTCGGCCGTTAGATACCTATTGGTAGAGTCTGTGTGACATAACATGAGAAGTAGAGGCTGGTAAAGTGAGTTTATTATCTGGTGGTGAAATGCTTATCCGTGCTTTGCACGATGAAGGTGTTGAAATAATCTTTGGTTATCCTGGTGGCACTGTGTTGCATATTTATGATGCGATATTTAATCAGGATAAGTTGCAGCATATATTGGTGCGACATGAGCAAGCGGCAACTCATGCAGCGGATGGTTATGCCCGTTCGACAGGCAAACCTGGTGTGGTGCTGGTGACGTCTGGACCCGGTGCTACTAATGCCATCACCGGAATAGCAACAGCCTACATGGACTCGATTCCCTTGGTTGTAATTTCTGGTCAGGTAGACAGGAAAATGATCGGATCAGATGGTTTTCAGGAAACCGACATGGTTGGTATTTCCCGGCCTACGGTTAAACATAGCTTCATGGCTCAGGATGCGGCTGACATCCCCATTATGGTTAAAAAAGCATTTCACATCGCTACGACAGGAAGACCTGGTCCGGTGGTTATTGATATACCCAAGGATGTAACAGATCCAAAAGATGAGAGGGAATATGAATACCCCGCTGAGGTTAATATGCGCTCTTATGCTATTCCTGGCAAGGGCCATACTGGTCAGATACAAAAAGCTGTAAGTGCGCTGTTAGGTGCAAAACGCCCAGTGATATACGCCGGTGGTGGCGTAATACAGGGGGCTGGTTCTGAGCTGCTCACCACATTGGCCCGCACTCTTGGGTTTCCGGTTACTAATACTCTAATGGGGCTTGGTGCGTATCCTGGCACTGACAAGCAATTTCTTGGCATGTTGGGCATGCATGGTACTTATGAAGCTAATATGGCAATGCATTATTGTGATGTGCTGTTGGGCATTGGAGTACGTTTTGATGACCGAGTGACAAATTCTGATGTGAGTAAGTTTTGTCCGGATGCGACTATTCTACATGTCGATATAGATCCGGCATCAATTTCAAAAACGGTTACTGCCGATGTGCCTATCGTCGGTTCTGTTGTTCCGGTACTGGAGCAAATGTTGGAGCAAATTAAAAAATCCCAAGCTAAAGTGGATGAGAAGTCGCTGGCTATCTGGTGGCAGCAGATTGATCAGTGGCGCGAAAAAGATAGTCTGAAAATTATCCCTTCAGAAGATGGCTCAATTAAACCACAACAAGTAGTCGAAGCGGTTTACAAGCTCACGAAAGGCAAGGCATTTGTGTCAACTGACGTAGGGCAACACCAAATGTTTGCGGCTCAGTATTATAAGTTTGACAAACCCCGACAATGGATCAGTTCAGGCGGGCTAGGTACCATGGGGTTTGGCCTACCTGCGGCTATGGGTGTGCAACTTGCCCATCCAGAGGCAGTATCGGTTTGCATTACAGGGGAAGGAAGCTTTCAAATGAATCTGCAGGAATTTGCAACTTGCATGCAATACCAATTGCCGATCAAGGTTGTTTGTCTGAACAACAAGGCGCTGGGAATGGTTAAACAGTGGCAGGATATGCAATATGGTGGCAGATACTCCCACAGTACTTATGCAGAATCTCTGCCTGATTTTAAGAAATTGGCTGAGGCATACGGACATGTTGGAATAAAAGTGGAAAAGTATTCTGATCTCGAAGCTAAGCTGGCCGAAGCATTTGCGTTAAAAGACAAACTGGTTTTTGTTGATGTCATAGTTGATCCTGATGAACATGTCTATCCGATGGCGATTAAGGGTGGCGCGATGAAGGATATGATATTGAGTAAAACGGAGAGAACCTGATGAAGCATATTATTTCAATATTATTGGAAAACGAACCAGGCGCTCTGTCGCGCGTAGTAGGTCTGTTTTCACAGCGCAACTATAATATTGATTCATTGACAGTTGCTCCGACTGAGGATAGGTCATTGTCTCGATTAACCATTACTACAAGTGGGGATGAACGACGGATTGAGCAAATCACAAAACATCTCAATAAAATTATAGATGTGGTAAAGCTGGTGGACTTAACCGAAGGTGCTCATATTGAGCGCGAACTCATGCTAATTAAAGTGAAAGCTTCAGGTGCCCAACGCGCTGAAATTAAGCGCACAGTTGATATATTTCGCGGCCAGGTGCTGGACTTAACTGCTAATGTGTACAGTATTCAGCTCACAGGTACCAGCGATAAGCTGGATGCTTTTGTTGGGGTCATTGGTCAGCAGGCAGTGCTTGAAGTGGCGAGAACTGGCGTTTCTGGTATTTCCAGAGGCGAAAAAGTGCTCAGGCTGTAATGAGGCAGACTCATAAGCAATAGACCCACAACAAAAAGCTACTACAAAAGGTTAATTAAACAACCTTCTTCATTGCCGTCATGTATTTTCGTAACCGCTTACCGACTACTTCGATAGGGTGAGCGCGTAGGTTGTCGTTTACTGCAATCAATTCCGCGTTATCGACTCCGTTATCGACAAGCTGCAGCCCTTTGCCAATTACATCCGTATCAATGCGGGTCATAAAATCAGTTAGCAAGGGTACGCATTCATGGGAAAAAAGATAACAACCGTACTCTGCAGTATCAGAGATTACCTTGTTCATTTCGTACAACTTCTTGCGGCCGATAAGATTCGCGATTAAAGGCACTTCGTGCAGCGATTCGTAATAGGCTGATTCTTCAATGATACCGCTGGCAGTCATGGTTTCAAATGCAAGCTCAACGCCGGCTTTAATCATCGCTATCATTAGAATACCGTTGTCGTAATATTCCTGCTCTGCTATGCCCATTGTGCCTGCAGTAGATTTCTCAAATGCACTCTCAGTAGTCGCTTCACGCCAGTCGAGTAGTTTATTGTCAGCATTGGCCCAGTCTTCCATCATGCCCTTCGAGAAAGTACCAGTGATGATGTTGTCCATGTGTGCTTGGTAGAGCGGAGACATTAATTCTTTCAACTCTTCTGCCAGGGAATTAGCAATGAGTTTGGCTGGATTTGAAAGTCTGTCCATCATGTTAGTTATGCCGCCTTGCTTAAGCCCTTCGGAGACGACTTCCCAGCCATGCTGGACTAACTTCGACGCGTATTTTGAATCTACGCCTTTTTCTATCATTTTATCAAAGCACAAAATCGAACCAGTTTGTAACATGCCACATAAAATTGTTTGCTCGCCCATTAGGTCTGATTTTACTTCAGCTATAAACGATGATTCTAATACGCCAGCCCGGTGACCGCCTGTGGCAGCCGCATAGGCTTTTGCTATTTCCATTCCGTCGCTGTTGGGATTGTTTTCTGCGTGCACGGCGATCAATGTTGGCACGCCAAAGCCGCGTTTGTATTCTTCGCGCACCTCAGTGCCGGGGCACTTTGGCGCTACCATCACAACGGTAATATCGTCGCGAATTTGCATGCCTTCCTCGACGATATTGAATCCGTGGGAATAGGCGAGGCTGGCGCCGTTTTTCATTAAAGGCATTACCTTTGCAACGACAGGGCTATGCTGTTTATCTGGCGTGAGGTTGAGTACCAAATCTGCAGTCGGAATTAACTCTTCATAGGTCCCTACTTGAAAACCGTTCTCAGTGGCATTTTGCCAAGAAGGTCTTTGCTCGGTGATGGCGGTCGCTCTTAAGGTAAATGAGACATCCAGACCGCTGTCGCGCATGTTGAGACCCTGATTGAGGCCCTGTGCACCGCAGCCAATAATAACAACCTTTTTGCCATTCAGTTTATTGACACCATCACTAAACTCACTTCGGTCCATGAAGCGGCATTTTCCGAGCTGCTCGAGTTGCAAGCGAATAGGCAGGGTATTGAAATAATTCATTAGTTGCTCCAGTTAGGGTTAGCAGTAGATTGGTTTAAACTGGCTGCGCCGAGCTCAATTCAGGTTGATGGAAGAGCATATAGTATGCAGTGTCTTGCGTAAAATGATATATTTGCAATATTATGTTCCATTTTTTGCAATGTAGTGCAGTTAGTGACGACTACCTATGAACAACAGAGAGCTTTATATATTTTTGCAGCTGGCCAAGTCACTGCATTTTTCAAAGACTAGCCGCGCTTTTTATATCAGCCCTGCTAGCTTGACGCGGCTAGTTCAGCGTTTAGAGCGTGAAGTAGGTTCTCGCCTGTTTGAAAGAGATAACAGAACAGTGCAGTTGACCCGGGCGGGAGAAATGTTCAGAGGCTATGCAGTATCAATTCTGGCTGAATGGGACGTATTACAAAACTTACTCCAGCAAGAGGCTAAGTTTTTAACCGGCAGTCTGAGTGTGTTTTGCTCGGTGACTGCCAGTTATCACTATTTGCAAGATTTGCTGGATCACTATCGCCGCAAATATCCGAAAGTAGAAATACATTTGCATACAGGCGATTCAGCATTGGCGGAGCAGCGCATCCTGAATGAGGATGAAGATGTTGGAATTGCAGCGCTACCCGATAAACTGCCGCTAAAAATGCGGTTTAAAACGTTGGGAGAATCACCTCTGGTGCTAATTGCACCATCGGCTGAATGCCCATTGCAGGAAATACTTCGACAGCATGAAAATCACCCAGATAGTTTGCCCTGGGATGATATTCCGGTAGTGTTGTCTGAAACCGGACTGGCCCGAGGTCGGTTTGACGCTTGGTTCAAGCAAAAAAACGTTACGCCTAATGTTTATGCTCAGGTCAGCGGTAATGAAGCCATTGTTAGTATGGTAAGTCTGGGTTTTGGAATCGGGTTAGTACCTAAACTGGTGGTGGAAAACAGCCCCAGATTTGCAAAGGTTCAAATTTTGAACATTACGCCCGGGTTGAAACCGTTTGTAATTGGCATTTGTGCACTGAAAAGGAAGTTGGCTAATCCACTGATTAAGGCTTTTTGGGAATTAGCACATGAAGATCGGCCAAAAACGCTTAATTAGTGGCCATCCGGTTATAGGCCCGTAGCTAGAGTATGTCAGGCCACGTTATAATCCTGATTAATTAAAATGTGGCTGAATTACCTGGAATTAAAAAATGAGTGAAGAAGATCCAGAGTCGGATAGCATCCTGCCCATAGACGAGCACGAAGAAATAGTCTCGGAAGGGGGTAAAAAGGTCCTGAGAAAGGGTATCTATCTGCTACCAAATTTACTTACTTTAGGGGCATTGTTTGCTGGTTTCTATGCGGTTATTGCGGGGATGTCCGGAGACTTTAACGAAGCAGGCTGGGCACTATTGATAGCTGCAATATTTGATGGATTGGATGGCCGGATCGCTCGGTTGACCAACACGCAAAGTGCCTTTGGTGCCGAATTCGATAGCCTTTCAGATATGGTCTCATTCGGTATGGCACCAGCTTTGATCGTTTTTTCGTGGGCGCTGGCACCACTTGGGCGCATTGGCTGGGCCGCGAGTTTTATTTATATGTCCTGCGCTGCATTGCGCCTGGCGAGATTTAATATTCAGCTGGGGACGGTAGACAAGCGATTTTTCCTGGGTTTGCAAAGCCCCATGGCTGCAGGCCTGATAACTTCATTTCCGTGGGTAGCCTATAAATACGGTGTAGAAGTGACGCCGACAATTGCTTATTTCACTGCAGCTCTGGCTGTTGTTGCCGGCTTGCTGATGATTTCCAATTATCATTATTTCAGTTTCAAGGAATTAAACTTCAAAGGCAGAGTTCCCTACGTTGTTTTCGTCATGGCAGTTGTATTATTAGTGGTAGTAGCCCAGAATCCTCACGAGATGATAATCATTCTGGCTGTATCCTATGCAGCATCCGGCCCACTAGGTTGGTTATTCAGGCGATTCTCTAAGCCAGCTATGGCAGGCGTGCAGCCAGAAGGTGAGAGTCAGGGTAAAAAGGCGTTGGCGCCAAAGGAAGCAAAAGCAAAAGCAAAACAGCAAACAGATGCGTAAATACCGGAGCTAATACAATTGGTAAGGTATTAAGTAATAAACTAACTAAAGCTCAGAAGGTTAATCACTATGTTAATCAAAAAGCCATCCGACATTAAGCCGTCTGAAATAACTCCCGAGAGTATCTATAAAAGTCGGCGTAAATTTATGCAGCAAAGTTCGGCGTTGATCCTTGGCGCCGCGGCCGGCTTGCCTACAATAGTTAATGCGCAAAATGGTAGTAGATTGAAAGCGCCTGCACCGGCTTCGCTAACGACGTCTGCACCAGCTGCATGGTGGGGTGATAAATTTGACAATATTCAGCCTGCGCCGGATAGCGAACCTTATTACACTGACGAATCATTGACGCCATACGAAGATGTAACGCGTTACAATAATTTTTATGAATTTGGCATGGATAAGGGTGACCCCTCAGCCAATGCAGGTGAGCTAAAAGTAGACCCCTGGTCGGTTGAGATAACCGGAGAAGTGGGCAAACCAGGCGTCTATAATCTGGAAGACATCATGAAGCCCCATGATCTGGAAGAGCGAGTCTACCGGCTTCGTTGCGTGGAAGCCTGGTCAATGGTTATACCCTGGATTGGCTTTTCGCTTGCAGATTTAATCAAGCGCTTCGAACCCACCTCAAATGCCAAGTATGTTGAGTTCGAAACCCTGGTTGATGCCGATACAATGCCGGGTATACGCTCGCGGTTTGCTATTGTACGTTGGCCCTATCGAGAAGGGCTGCGTATGGATGAGGCAATGAACCCATTAACCTTGATCGCAGTGGGGCTGTATGGAAACCATCTGCCAGCGCAAAACGGTGCTCCCTTTCGCTTGGTAGTCCCCTGGAAATATGGGTTTAAAAGTATTAAGTCCATAGTGAAGATTAACTTTAGGGAAACCCAGCCCAATACCACTTGGAATGATTTACAGGCAAGAGAATATGGTTTCTTCGCTAATGTGAATCCTACTGTACATCACCCACGCTGGCGTCAAGATATGGAAAGAAGGTTGCCACAGACGCTGTTTAGTCGGCAGGTAATCGAGACGCAATTGTTCAACGGTTATGCAGATCAGGTAGCTTCCATGTATTCCGGTATGGACCTGACTAGCAATTACTAATAGCCATCATTCTTGAATTACGGTAGTTCTTTGGCAATTCAGAAACTGGCAAAAGCTGGTGTTTTTTGTCTCTGTTTATTACCGTTTTTCTTTTTGCTACTGCGCATTATTCAAAATGATATGGGGCCTGACCCTGTGCAGGAATTGTCAAAAGAAACTGGAGAATGGACTCTACGGTTTTTACTTATTGCCCTGAGCGTTACACCGCTTCGACAAATTACCGGGGTTGTTTCTATTATAAGACAGCGGCGCATGCTCGGCTTATTCGTATTATTTTATGCCAGCTGTCATTTTTTCGTTTGGATGATGTTCTTGCTGGAGTTTCGTTGGACTGTGATCTTCGAAGAGATTGTAGAGCGACCTTACATCACGGTGGGTTTTTCTGCTTACTTGATCTTGCTGGCATTGGGCGTTACTTCGCCGAAGGCCATGGTAAGACGTCTAGGAAAAAACTGGAAAAAACTGCATCGGTTGATCTATCTTGCCGCAATCCTGGGGGTGGTGCATTTGTTGTGGATACTGCGCTTGGATATCGGCGAAGCAATATTATATGGTGCGCTGGTTTTTCTACTTTTGGGGTTCCGGCTTGTACGTTATCTAATGGCCGGAAACGCAGGTTTGCCCTGGAATTGGAATTGACAATGCGAGCCATTGAGGCTTACCCGAAAATAATCCGAAATATTGCCACAAACCGCTTGTATACACTTACCCTGACTGTATAATACGCTCCCTCTGTGTCGAGCGGCACCGGGGTTTTTTGTTCTTTAAAAATTGGGATTAAGCAATAGAGGTGGGTGCTTGCTGAGGTGGTAGCTGTATAAAAAACCATCAGAGGTAAGCAACTGCGTTAATTTATTTAGGCGATTATTGCCATGACGTGTTGGTGCATTATGTAGTAGTACCTTCTCTAAATTGGTAATGAACGACAGTAGTTGTAGATCTTTGAGTATTAAATTGGCTGTTGTTGTTTTTGTTGGTTTTGACTTTTTAATTAAGGCCAAGATGTACCAGCAGTAGTAAAACGGCAATGGCTCTTGAGATTGAACTGAAGAGTTTGATCATGGCTCAGATTGAACGCTGGCGGCAGGCTTAACACATGCAAGTCGAGCGGAAACGATGGGAGCTTGCTCCCAGGCGTCGAGCGGCGGACGGGTGAGTAACGCGTAGGAATCTACCCAGTAGAGGGGGATAGCCCGAGGAAACTCGGATTAATACCGCATAAGCCCTAAGGGGGAAAGACCGGGATCTTCGGACCGGTCACTATTGGATGAGCCTGCGTTGGATTAGCTAGTTGGTAGGGTAAAGGCCTACCAAGGCAACGATCCATAGCTGGTCTGAGAGGATGATCAGCCACACTGGGACTGAGACACGGCCCAGACTCCTACGGGAGGCAGCAGTGGGGAATATTGGACAATGGGGGCAACCCTGATCCAGCCATGCCGCGTGTGTGAAGAAGGCCTTAGGGTTGTAAAGCACTTTCAGTGGGGAGAAAGGGGTACTAGTTAATAGCTAGTATCATTGATGTTACCTACAGAAGCAGCACCGGCTAACTCCGTGCCAGCAGCCGCGGTAATACGGAGGGTGCAAGCGTTAATCGGAATTACTGGGCGTAAAGCGCGCGTAGGCGGTTTGATTAGTTGGATGTGAAAGCCCAGGGCTCAACCTTGGAACTGCATCCAAAACTGTCAGGCTAGAGTACGGTAGAGGGAGGTAGAATTCCATGTGTAGCGGTGAAATGCGTAGAGATGTGGAGGAATACCAGTGGCGAAGGCGGCCTCCTGGATCGATACTGACGCTGAGGTGCGAAAGCGTGGGGAGCAAACAGGATTAGATACCCTGGTAGTCCACGCTGTAAACGATGTCAACTAGCCGTTGGAGGGGTAATCCCTTTAGTGGCGCAGCTA
>CAVOCG010000022.1:0-25979 GCA_963694095.1 Gammaproteobacteria bacterium | reverse complement strand
TTCCACGGCGTACTTCACCATAGCAGCGAATTTTTTGCCCGCAACAAAGGGAGTTTTTTTGCGCTGCACTGAAGAAATAAAAGCGCAGGCTGATAGCTCCGCTTTCATCTGCAAGCCCACATTGCAAACTTCGTCTGCGCCCGTAATCGATTCGGCTACCGGTTATTTCCCCCTGTAAAAGCAGGTTATCACCAAGTTGAACAGAGCCAATTGGAAAAATTCGGGTTCTGTCTTGATAGCGTAGAGGAAGATGAAACAGGAGGTCCTGAATTGAGTGAATGCCGATATTATGCAGTTTTTTTTCAATGCTCGGACCAACTCCTTTCAGGCTGGTAAGCGGAAGTTGTTCGAGAATGGGGCCTTGCAGTATGGGGGTGGTCTCACCCTTGCAGATCTTTTCGTACACAACTTTCTTGCTCAACCGGGCTGTCCAGGATTCAGGGAAGAGGGCTTAAGTATATGTTTTTTTATACAGTAGTGCTACAAAACCAGAATTGCATCCACTTCCACTGCGGCGCCTTTTGGTAAACCGCTTACTTCGACTGTAGCCCTTGCCGGATAGGGCTCGGCAAAGTGGTTTGCCATCACGGAATTCACATTAGCGAATTCATTCAGGTCGGTGAGATAAATGGTTAGCTTGGCAATCTGGTTCAGCAAACCGCCTGCTGCGGTTACTACCTCATTTAGGTTCTTGAATACTTGTGTTGCCTGCGTTGCGACATCGCCTTCGACTAATTCCATGGTGGCCGGGTCTAGCGGAATTTGACCCGATAGGAACACCAGGTTCCCAGCTGCAATAGCTTGGGAGTACGGCCCAATCGCTTGGGGTGCGGAGGGTGTTTGAATAACTTTTAATGTCGACATAATTTGGCTTTTCTTTTGGGTTAAGGCGAGCCACGCTAGTGGCTGCCAATCGTGCTTTTTATTACCTTGCGTAACTTGCGACTTTTTACCCGGGTGACTCGGGTCACCGGCTTTATCAACCGGACCCGTTTCATAACGCGAGCCAGATGCACCCGGTTCCTTACATTGAGCGACAAATTAACAATGCTAAAGCGGGCGTCACGTTCCAGTGTACTAATTTTTTCAATATTTGCCTCAGCGCCAGTTATCGTTGTGGCAAGCGTCGCAATTATTCCCCGTTGATTTTCCAGCTCCACTTTTAATTCGACCGAGAACTCGCCTTCAACATCCGAGTCCCACCTCACCGAAAAACATTTCTCGGGATTATCCCGAATATCGGTAATGTTATTACAGTTATCTGTATGAATCACCATGCCGCGACCGGAGCTGATATGGCCGACAATGGGATCGCCAGGGATAGGGTGGCAGCACTTGGCGTAGTTCATTACCATACCCTCGGATCCTCGAATTGCCAACGAGCCAGAACTATCGTTAGACCTGTTTTCAAGTTCGCTTCCAGGGTTTGTGTCCGCCGCCATCCGTTGCGCGATCATGTAGGACATTCTGTTGCCTAAGCCAATCTCTTCCAGCAATTGATCCAATGAAGCAAGCTGAGATTGTTCGAGTACGGTGTCGATGTTTTCGCGCGGGATGGTATCCAATTGCACGCCAAAACTTGCCAGTGCTTTGTTAAGCAAGCGTTTGCCCAATGCCATTGACTCAGAATGCTTCTGGTTTTTCAGGTAGTGCCGAATATTACTGCGCGCCTTGCCAGTGACTACAAAACTCAACCAGGCGGGGTTTGGCTGGGTTCCGGGGGCGGTAATGATCTCTACGGTTTGCCCGCTTTGCAGCGGCTCGCTCAAGGGGGCTAGACGTCGGCTAATTCGGCAAGCGACGCAGGAGTTGCCCACATCGGTGTGGATAGCGTAAGCGAAATCAACCGCGGTAGATCCTGCCGGTAATTCAAAAATAGTGCCCTTGGGTGTGAACAGATAGATTTCGTCTGGGAATAAATCTATTTTTACATTCTCGATAAATTCCAGAGAGTTGCCTGCGTGCTTCTGTAATTCCAATAGCCCGTTTACCCATTCACGAGCACGAACGTGGGCATTGCTGGGCAAGTCGTCACCCGATTTGTATAGCCAGTGTGCGGCGATACCATTGTTGGCCATGGCCTCCATTTCTTCGGTGCGGATTTGAATTTCGATTGGCACTCCGTGCATGCTGAACAAGGTTGTATGCAGAGATTGATAACCATTGGCCTTCGGAATTGCGATGTAGTCCTTAAATCGACCCGGAACGGGTTTATACAGGCTATGCACAGCGCCTAAAACGCGATAACAGGTGTCAACCCGGTCAACGACTATGCGGAATGCATAGACGTCCATTATTTCCGAGAAAGACTTTCTCTGAGTGCGCATTTTTTCATAGATGCTGTACAGGTGTTTTTCACGGCCTGCGGTCCTGCCAGGCAGCCCCTCGCGTTCCAGACATACCTCAACCGAGGTTCGAATCTGCGAAAGAATTTCTTTACGGTTGCCTCGCTCACTTCGCACCGCGGCCTTAATGCGGCGCGCTCGCATAGGGTACAGGGCCTTAAACCCAAGCTCCTCAAATTCAACTCGCACGTTATTCATGCCTAGCCGAGTCGCGATAGGCGAGTATATATCCAATGTTTCACGGGCGATCCGACGGCGTTTTTCCGGCGTTAGTACATCCAGAGTCCGCATGTTATGAAGTCTGTCAGCAATTTTAACCAGAATAACCCGCAGGTCTTTGGCCATTGCCATTGCCATCTTTTGGAAATTCTCAGCCTGGGCTTCGGCTCGACTGCTGAAGGTGATTTTATTGAGCTTGCTTACGCCATCGACAAGGTCGGCAACGGTATTGCCAAATTGGTTCTTAATGGCGGTCTTGGTAATAGCGGTGTCTTCGATTACGTCGTGCAACATGGCCGCCATCAAGCTCTGATGGTCCATATGCATTTCGCTGAGGATTCCCGCAACGGCGAGAGGGTGAGTTATATAGGGGCTGCCACTGCGACGCACCTGCCCGTCGTGGGCTTGTTCTGCGTAGTAATAGGCGCGACGGACGAAATTTACCTGATCATTTCCCAAATAGCTGGAAAGATTGCTTGCCAGCGAGTCGATTGTTTCTGTAGATAAGGCTTGCAACCCTCGACTCCTTAGAGCTTAAGTTTCAGTTTGGGGCTTTTCTTCCTGTGCTACCGGCTCTTCTTTCTGCTCCTCTTGAGGCTCTTCTTCAATATCTTCCAGTGCCATACTGGGCGGCTTTGCAACAAGAATACTCGCGTCAACCAGGCCGGCGGCTATTTCCCGCAGAGCAATCACGGTGGGTTTGTCATTTTCAACAGGCAAAAGCGGGTCTTTACCTTCAATTTGAATTTGTCGGGCACGCTTGCTGGAAACCATAACCAGCTGAAATCGATTGTCTACCTTGTCGAGACAGTCTTCAACGGTAATTCTAGCCATAAAAACACCTGTTACTTTGAATCTGTTTAATTTTGACCTGCAGGGTCAAACGAGCCGGCGATTCTACTGAATTTCTCGGGAAAATGCAGTCTTTTTAATTAAAAACTGGTTCAAAGTCGCCCTAAATCAGCGGATGAAACAAGCTAACGGATAGGTATGCTCGACTCTTTGCCCAAGCAAAGAAGCTAAATCAACACTGTCGGGTCAATTCATCTAGAAGCTTGCTTTGGTTGCTTTGTTGACTGGTCTGGGTCAGTCGACGCACTCGAATAATCGCCTGTAAATCAGCAAGCGCCGCATCGAAATCATCATTTACTACAACAAAATCAGCTTCGGCTACGTGGGAGATTTCATCTACTGCTTGCTGCATCCTGCTAGTTATTGTTTCTGCACCATCCTGGCCGCGTTCGGTCAAGCGCTGATTGAGGCTTTCAAGTGACGGCGGTAAGATGAATATAGAACAGACATTGGGGGCCAGATTTCTAATTTGCTGCGCGCCCTGCCAATCTATTTCCAATATCGTATCTACCCCAGCCCTCAGTTTCTCATCCACCTTCAGCTGCGAAGTTCCGTAGTGGTTTCCGTAGACTTCAGCACTTTCGAGAAATTCTCCTTTTCCCAACATAGTCATAAATGCATCTTTGCTAACAAAGTGATAATTGACCCCATTTTCTTCACCGGGTCTGAGCGTTCTGGTGGTGTGAGAAACCGAGACACAGAGGTTTTTCTCTCCAGCTAATTCAATCAGTGCATTGACCAAGCTGGTTTTGCCAGCCCCCGAGGGGGCGGTTACTATAAACAAGGTGCCTTTAGACATTGACGGTGGGTCTCCTACCACTCTGTTGCTTCTTCTATTCTATATTTTGTATTTGTTCTCGCATTTGTTCAATTAGCACTTTTAATTCCACTGTGTTTAATGTGGTGTCTGCAACAATGGATTTTGACGATAAAGTATTTGCCTCACGATTCAGTTCCTGCATTAGAAAATCTAGACGGCGACCTTTCTGGCCAGCCATCGACAGGACGCGTTCTACTTCTTTCAAGTGTGCATCGAGCCGATCGAGTTCTTCGTCGACATCAGCCTTCTGGGCCAATAATGCAACTTCCTGTTCCAATCGAGAGGGTTCCAAGTCGGCTTTAAGGTCTGCAAGCCGCTCTAAAAGGGTTTGCTTTTGGTTGGCAAGAATTTCCGGCATTTTCTCTCTTACAGCCACGACAATTTCACGAATAGACTGCAGCCTTTTCTCAATTAAGCCTTTCAGCTCAGCCCCTTCGCGTTCGCGGTTGCTGATCAAATCATCAAGCGCGCTTTGGAGTAATGAAAAAGCCTGTATTTCAATAGTACTCACATCGGTTTCCGGGCTAGTTAATACACCGGGCCACTTAAGAATTTCTATTCGGCTCAATGGGGAGGCGTTGCTAGCAATTGATTCCAACTCATCGCTCACCGTCATTAGCTTATTGATGAGGTCCCGGTTCAAATTAAAATCCGTATTTTCAACGTCGCCAGGGGTGTAGCGTAGTTGACAATCTACTTTGCCGCGGCTCAATTTTTTCCGAATTAAGTCTCTAATTGCGGCTTCGAGGCCGCGAAATGGCTCTGGCAATCGCAAGCTGGTTTCCAGATAACGATGGTTCACTGATCGAATTTCCCAAGTAAGCGAGCCCCAGTCTTCATCTTTCTGCTGCCTTGAAAAGGCAGTCATACTTGACATCATATCTACAGATCCTGTTTAGCTAATTTTCTATTTTAGCGGAAACATAAATTATTCTCATGTTACTTTGTGCTATTCGCTATAAACAGCGAATTCACGCATAATCCGACCTACTCAGATGCTCTTTAATTGAACTCAGATAAGCATGGAAGATTATATGTCTCAGCAGATTCGACCCAGCGGTAGAACCCCAGATCAACTTCGCACCATAGCGCTCTACAAAAACTACACCAAGCATGCTGAGGGTTCGGTTCTCGTTGAATTTGGTGACACCAAAGTATTGTGTAATGCCAGTATCGAGACATCTGTTCCTCGATTTTTAAAGGGTAGTGGAAAAGGTTGGGTTACCGCGGAGTATGGCATGTTGCCACGCTCAACTGGAACGCGGATGGACCGGGAAGCAGCCAGAGGTAAGCAAACTGGGCGAAGTCTTGAGATCCAGCGTCTTATCGGCCGCTCGCTCAGAGCCGCGGTGAATCTTGAGGCATTGGGTGAGCATACAATTAAAGTCGATTGCGATGTGATACAGGCTGACGGAGGAACCCGCACTGCATCAATTACTGGCGGTTGTGTGGCGCTGATGGAAGCCATCCAGACTCTGTTAGATAAGCAACAGATAAAACAAAATCCGATTAGCCAATTAATAGCTTCGGTATCGGTTGGAATTTACCGGGGGCAAGCAGTTCTCGATCTTGACTATGATGAAGATTCCAATGCTGAAACGGATATGAACGTAGTGATGAACGAAGCTGGAGGATTTATTGAATTGCAAGGGACTGGCGAAGACGGGGATTTCAGTGATCAACAATTGGCCGAGATGATTCGGCTTGCTAAACAGGGCATCACTGACTTAATTGCAAAGCAGAAACTAATACTTAATATGTAAATTATTAATAGTCTTCTTATGGAGGGGCGACTCGTTGCAAGATTTTAAATCCAGCTTTATCAAATTTGTTATCGATAATGAGATTTTGTGCTTTGGCAACTTCACTCTTAAATCAGGGCGTATCAGTCCCTATTTCTTTAATGCCGGATTATTTAACACGGGCGCGAAAATCTCGTTTCTCGCTGGATCCTATGCCGATGCCATAGTGGACTCCAAACTGGAATACGATGTTTTATTCGGCCCGGCATATAAAGGCATTCCTCTAGTAATATCCGCAGTGATGGCATTGGCAAATAAGTATGATGTAAACAAGCCCTACTGTTTCAATCGAAAAGAAGCAAAAGATCACGGCGAGGGCGGCTTGACAGTTGGTTCAGAGCTGGAAGGCAGGGCATTAATAGTTGATGATGTAATTACGGCGGGCACAGCCATTCGCGAGGCCGCCGATATCATCGATGGCTGTGGCGCAGTTCTCGGCGGAATCATTGTCGCCATAGATCGCCAAGAAAAAGGGGCAGGCGATTTATCAGCGATAGAGGAAGTTGAAAACACTTATCAAATAAAAGTGATCAGTATAGTTTGCCTTGATGACATTATTCGTTATTTAAGAGAGTCTCAAAACGAAGAGTTAGCTCATCACCTTGATGATATCGTTGCTTATCGACAAACGTATGGTGTGTGATTAGCTGAAGAATGATCAGTTGTTGATTTGGCTTGCCGTGTAAGAGGCCAGCAGGTTGGTTTCCAAAAACACCCATTGGGCTTCCCAATTCTTCATCGGAGAGGATTGGAATTCACTTCTCACAAATTGAGCCATTCTGCCTTCGCAACAAGCTAACAATAAATTTGCCAATGCCGCAGGAGGAATGGGCGGCTTAAGGTTTTCGCGAATTTGGGCTTCCCGTAAAATTTGTTTTAATTGAGACTCGATTCGGCTAAAGAATTGCACGATGCGCGCTCTTAATCGTTCCGTTTCCCCAACGAGCACATCCCCGGTGAGAAGCCTGGTCATGCCAGGGTTTTTGTCGGCGAATGTGAGCAGCAGGGTAAGAATTTTTTTGCAACGTTCCTGGGCATTATCTTCTTCCTGCATTATCCGATTGATACGAGAGAAAAGCGTGTCCTCAATAAATTTGATTAGACCCTCAAATATTCTCGCCTTACTCGGAAAATGCCTGTAAAGCGCGGCTTCTGATACACCAACTTCAATCGCAAGACCTGCTGTGGTAATTCGTTCACCTGGAGAATTTTCCATCATGCGCGCCAAAGCATGCAGTACCTGATTCTTGCGCGATAATTTGTTGGTTTTTACTATCATGGAATAAGTGTTTAATTCACAGAGCCTTTAATGTTGCTTTCTATCAAGGCGGTCTTTAGTTATTAGTGTGCCCACGCCTTCGTTTGTAAATATTTCCAGCAGTACCGCGTGCTCAACCCGCCCATCGATGATATGGGCGCTTTGAACACCGCCCTTTACTGCGTTAAGAGCACATTCAATTTTTGGCAACATACCGCCATGTATTACCTTATCGGCAATTAGCGACTCAACTTGTTTGGTGCTTAGCCCAGTTAAGGTAGTGCCCTTCTCATCCTGTATGCCAGCAATATTGGTTAACAGAATCAACTTCTCTGCTCCTAGAACCCGCGCTATTTCTCCAGCCACAGAATCTGCGTTAATGTTGTAGCTTGCACCCTTATCGTCAGCGCCAATTGGTGCAATAACGGGAATGAAATCGCTGGCCATCATTACATCCAATACTTTGGTGTTAATGCTCGCAACTTGGCCCACTTGCCCAAGATGAATTTCTTCTTGATCGGTGTCATTACCCTGTGGTTTGAGCTTAAGTTGCTTGGCTTTAATCAAGCCTGCATCTTTTCCGCTAATACCTACAGCCTTGCCCTGGTTTTTGTTGAGCAGACTTACAATCTCCTTGTTTACCACACCGCCTAAAACCATTTCGACCACATCCATTGTTTTGCTGTCGGTTACGCGCATGCCATTTATAAAGTTGGACTCAATATTTAGCTCGTCGAGCACTTTACCAATCTGTGGTCCGCCGCCGTGAACAATGATAGGGCTCATCCCGACAAGCTTCATTAATACGATGTCTCTGGCGAAGCTCTGTTTTAGAGATTCATCGACCATGGCATTACCACCGTATTTAACCACAATAGTGCGGCCGGTAAATTTTTGGATATAAGGCAGCGCTTCGGTAAGAACTTTGGCAATATTTTTTGCGCTATCAAGTTGTACTGACATAGCTAATCCGGAAATAGAGTGTGTATTCGTTAAGAGCCCGTAAACTCTGGGTAAAAGTGTTAAGAATTCGTATACACCAGACAGGCTGTACCCTAGGGATAATCGGAGCCGGTGATGTTAAAAGTCTACCACTAAGGTCTTATCTGCGGTGAGTAATAAAGCTTTAAATTCTGATTTTAACGCGAGTAACCTTTCGGCAGATTCTGCTTCAAATCGCAGGAAAAGTGCGGGGGTCGTATTCGATGCCCTTATCAGCCCCCACCCATCTCCAAAGTCTGCTCTGATACCGTCGAGATAGCTGATTGAGGCATCGCTGAATTGAGCTAGTTCGATGATGCGATCCATAAGTTTAAATTTTTCATCATCATTTACAAAAATTTTGATTTCTGGTGTAGTAAAAGCTGATGGCAAGTAGGCGAATTGTGTGTCAACTGATTGCGAGTTTTGACTTAGAATTTCCATTAGTCGTGCGGCAGTGTACAGGCCATCGTCAAATCCAAACCAGCGATCTTTAATGAAAATATGTGCGGCAAACTCACCAGCTAGCGGAGCGTTGGTTTCCTGCATCCGCCGTTTCATGAAAGAGTGGCCGCTTCTGTTCATTACTGGAACGCCACCACAATCATGGATAGTTTGAATCAGGCGGCTACTGCATTTAACATCGAAAATTATGGGCTTGCCCGGGTATTTGGGAATTATGTCCTTGGCCAACAACATTAACATTTGGTCAGCATCTACAAAATGCCCCAGATTGGTGATGATACCCAGCCTGTCCCCGTCCCCATCGAAAGCTATGCCGATGTCCGCTTTTTCCGTCTTTACAGCCTGCGTTAGCTGCTCCAGATTACTGACTACTGTAGGGTCAGGGTGGTGGTTCGGAAAGCTGCCATCTACTTCACAAAATAGTGGCACAACGTCAAACCCCAGCGCCTGGAAAAACTGCGGTGCTATTATTCCTGTGACGGCATTGCCACAGTCTACAACCACCTTCAATTTTCTTGCCAGCTTGATGTCACTGGCTACTTTTTGTATGTACTGATCTTTAATATCAAAAATGCTTTCTGTGCCTACGCCATTGGCAAACCGGCCCCCATCTGCCCGTTTTCGAATAGCTTGCAGCTGGTTTGGTGCAAGGCAGGACTGACGAAATACTATCTTGAGTCCGTTATAATTAGCTGGATTGTGGCTGGCGGTTAACATCACACCGGAGCCACAATTTAATGTGTGCGTGGCAAAATAAAGTAGTGGGGTAGGAATCAGCCCCAGATTGATGACATTACAACCGGTAGAAAGAATCCCCTCTAACAAGTATTTTGATAATTCGGGGCTTGAGAGGCGTCCATCGAAGCCGACTAGCAGGCAGTCTATTCCCGATTCGAGTGCCTCGGTTCCTATTGCTCTGCTGATAAGGGTTACGCTTTCCTGATTTAGTTCGCTGCCATACAGGCCGCGAATATCATATGCTCTGAAGATTCCAGCTGCTATGCTCCCAGGCGATTTAGTGGGTGCAGCTTGTTGGATGATGTCTTCCTGACTTGTGGACATGATGAAAGAGCTCATTCCGTGCATGATTGAATGGCGTTGACTGAAATGCCATTGCTATGTCTTAGCTGTAATTAAGTCCGAAATAAGCATAAGCATAGACCGTGCGACCGCATTTTTGTTCCCCGGACCTAATTCCAATTGAGCGTCTGGCTGAATCGCTATAACCGAAATGTTGTCGCTGTTAAAAGTCTCGGTGGCATTGTTGGCAAACAATAGATCAAGCTTCTTCTTGATGAGCTTCTGCCGGCCATGGTCCAAAATATTGTTGGTTTCAGCTGCGAAACCTACCATAAAAGGGCGATTTTCCAATAGAGCAATCTCACTGATGATATCCGGATTTTTGATTAGTGAAATTTGCATCTGATCAGCCTGCTTTTTAATTTTTTCCACTTCGACCTTCTCGGGGCGATAATCTGCAATGGCCGCCACGCCAATGAAAACATCACTGTCAGTACAGGCCATCAAGCAGGCCTGCAACATCTCGATGGCACTTTCCACATAGATTAATTTAAGCCTATCAGACGCGGGCAGCGAAACTGGGCCGCTGATTAAAGTAACTTGTGCCCCTTCCTCCATGGCGGCATTAGCCAGAGCGTAAGCCATTTTTCCAGAACTGTGATTACTGATAAACCGCACTGGATCGATTGCTTCCCGGGTTGGCCCGCCATTAATGACTATTTTTAAGCCGGCCAGTCTACCGGTCTCGAACAGGTCGGCACAGCTATGCAGTAATTGCTCAGGCTCAAGCATTCGCCCTGGGCCCACGTCGCCGCAAGCCTGTTTTCCATCTGCCGGGCCGAATAGTGAAAACTTACGTTCGTTTAAGAGCGTGAGGTTAGCTTGAGTGCCTTGATCTGCCCACATGGCTTGGTTCATTGCTGGTGCGATGGCGATGGGGGCCGAACAGGCTAAGACTAATGTGCTTAACAAGTCACCGGCCTGACCATGGGCAAGCTTGGCGATAAAATCGGCAGAAGCAGGAGCAATCAGCACCAGGTCCGCCCACCGAGCCAGTTCTATGTGGCCCATTGCCGCTTCTGCTTCGGTATCTAATAAATCCAGATGAACCCGTTTGCCCGAGAGGGCCTGCATCGTTAGCGGGGTGATGAACTCCTGGGCAGCCTTTGTCATCACGACACTTACCTCTGCGCCCGCTTTGATAAACAGACGTGCCAAATCCGCGCACTTGTAGGCGGCAATACCGCCGGTAATACCAAGTAGAATCCGTTTGTTAGAAAGGCTTTTCATAAAAACTGTGGAAAAATCGGGCACTTATATTCGGGTAGCTAGACTAGCAGTTAGCCGCTAGATTCGCAATTTGGGGCTAGATTAAGGCTTTCTGCATGAAAGTGTCTATTATTTGAGCGAGTGCTTCACAGAAAAGCACAAAGGAGCCCCGGCATGATAATTACGGACTGGCCACTGGCTGGACGACCCAGAGAACGACTACTTGTAGCTGGCGTTCAGATGCTGGTTGTTAGCCATTTTTCTACGCACCGGGGGCAAGGGTTCTAAGCGGTGCCTAATGGCATTGAAAGAACAATATAATTGGTCAATTCTTGCTATTCGAGGGCTGTTCTGGTATAAAACGCAGCTCTTTTTTGACCCCTATGTTGTTGTATAGGGGTCGTACACTGAATTATCAAAGTTAAGATTATACGAGGCGATAAAATGTCCAGGGTTTGCATGGTAACCGGAAAGAAACCAGTTACAGGGAACAATGTTTCTCACGCTAATAACAAAACAAAACGGCTGTTTTCTCCCAATATCCACACACATCGGTTCTGGGTTGAATCAGAGAAGCGATTTGTGAAATTGCGAGTCTCCACCAAGGGGATGCGCATTGTTGACAAATTGGGCATTGAGACGGTGTTGGCAGATATTAGAAATAATGGATTTCGAGTATAACTCGGGCTAATCAGGAATAGGTGATCGAAGATGCGCGAAAAAATTAAGCTGGTTTCAAGTGCCAAGACGGGGCATTACTATACGACTGACAAGAATAAGCGAACCACGCCAGACAAGCTTGAAGTTAAGAAATACGATCCGGTAGTACGTAAGCACGTGATCTATACAGAGTCAAAAATTAAGTAAGCCCAACGTTGGCCAAACCCGGCCGAAGCTTCTGCCGTAAATCCAGAGTAGATTCCCAAATGCAGTGTATGGTGTTACTTCGCCTTGCTGAGTTTTTTGGCCAGTCTCTTCATTGTTGCCAAAAGCTTGGGATTTGCTTCGAATTCCTTTTTTAGCTTACCCACGGTAGTTGATACGGTTCCATAACGTTTTAGTTTGAATAACGTCGCAATCGATTGCAGAGTTACTGCAGATAATTCCTGACACAGGTACATTGCAACCCAGCGAGGCAGGTTTTTGGACCCAGGCCCTCTCTCGGCCTTATAAATACTAGTTTCAGAAACTTTAAATTGCTGCGCAACGGCAGAAATTATTTGCTTGCACGAAGGTCGCCACTTGGCATTGGCCCCTCTCGAGACGCCTCGCACTGCTGTAGAAGATCTTTTTTTCCGGGCTTGATTCCTGAACTTGTCATCTCCCATTATCGAAGAGAGGTTTTTCTTGCCATAAAAATGGGCTAAATCATCGTCAATACCTGCTGCGACAAACTTCTTGTAGGCAAGAGGCCTTTTTGCGACTGTTGTGCGCAGCGATCGTAAGATATCATCTCGATTAAACCACTCTGGCGGTTTCGCTTTTCGAGTGAAATATAAGTAACTAGACCAAGGATAACAGTTGATTTCAGCTGTTTTTACGCGAGAATGGATATAGCGTGACAGGGGAAGAAGGTATTCGTTAGCTTGCACCAGCACTGCCTTATAGCGTCCTCTGAAAAGGGAGCCATCGGTTTTTTTCAGGCGCTGATAATGTTGGGTATACAAGCCATCAATCTGCCGCATGAAGCGGCTTAAATTGGCCTCAGGGGTCTTAATAACTAAATGATATTGATCTTTAAGAAGACAATAGGCATGCACTTCCACATTCAATCGAGAGCAGGTTTCTCCGAGCCCGCTAAGGAAAGCATCGAAGTACTTCTCGGAAGGGAAAATTCGTCGTTTGCCCAGGCCATAATTGGAAACATGATATACGGCGTCCGGATATTCTATACGTAGCGGTCTGGCCATTGTTTCTTCTCTTTTTTATGAGGTAATAGATAGAATTAGAGCTGACCCTATTATGGATCAAGGCGTATAGTCAACTGAATTAGCGGGACACGTCAGCTCAGTTGCAAATCGGAGTCGAGAATTTGTTTTGGTGTGGAATGCAAGCAATTGTGTCACTGCGTTAGCAAGGATTGTGCCGCTTTTTCCAATAAAACTAAATTAACGATTAAGCTTAATGCGGTTAAGTTAACTTGGTTCGCGCGGTAACAATTACACGCCTCGGAGCTGGCATATTTTCAATTGTCAGGGTTTTATTATTAGACTGAATTGAATCACTCAAACTATCGAAAGGCATCCATGGAGAGGTTCTCTGTTCGTGCTCAGTGGTCACTGATTCGCTAACCACCTGGATCTCATAGTACCCACATCTTTTTAACCAAGTGACAAGCGTCTTTATACTAGGAATAAACCACACATTCGACATGCGGGCGTACCTCCCTTCGGGCATTAGGCAATAGCCGTCATTGCCATCCACGTAAAGACTTTCGAGCACTAGCTCACCACCCTTTCTCAAACAGCTTTTTAATTGCAGCAAGTGATCGATTGGCGACCTTCGATGGTAAATTACGCCCATGGAAACAACCGAGTCAAACGCGTTCAGGTTTGGTGGGAGTTGTTCAAGGCTGGCGGGCACAACATAGATAGGCATTTCTGGAACAAAATGTTTGAGTGCCAGGAATTGGATGACATAGGCGATATGTGGATCGATTCCCACTACTAATTCTGCCCCGGCGCCAAGCATTCGAAAACAGTGGTAGCCGTTTCCGCAACCTACATCCAAAACCTTTCGGCCTGACAATGGTGCAATATGTGGGAGGACTCGGTCCCATTTCATATCGGATTTCCATTCGGAGTCTATTTCGATTCCAAATACAGAAAACGGGCCTTTCCGCCACGGAATTAAGGACTGTAGCGATGCTGTTAGTTGAGCCTGTTGTTCCATACTGCATCCGCTAGAGCTCCCCAGTACGACAGAGGCACTCAGATTAACACTTTCAGCTTGGATAGAAGGCAGTGAGTCAAGGAGTTGCTGCCAGCGAGGTAGATCACCGTGGTTTATTTGAGACAGAAAGGACTCTGTTAGCACGGCCTCCAGACTTTCGAGTGGAGTTCCCTTGATAGAGGCTATAAGGCTGTCAAAATTCATCAATTACTTTTCTTGAAGGCCACCAGGGATGCGAAATTGAAGCATTGAAACCAGACATCAATGTCGTCAAAGCCAATATCCTTTAACCTTTTCTTGTGGGTAGCAATGGTCTCTGGCACGAGAATATTCTCAAGAGCCGTCCTTTTTTGACTAACCTCCAATGCGGAATAGCCTTTGTTTTGTTTGAAACTATGGTGCATCTCGATAAATAGTGCATTAAGGTTTGGGTCAGGAAATTCAATTTTCTCGGACATGAGCAGAATTCCACCGGCTTTCAGCCCCCCGAAAATTTTTTTGAGTAAGTCAGTCCTGCGCTCGACCGGAATAAATTGCAATGTGAAATTTAGCACTATGACCGATGCATCATGAATATCCGTTTCCAAAATATCTTCACAGCGCAACTCGATCGACTGGCTATCGAGAGAACTGTTTACCAGGGACCGCTCCAATTCGGCAATCATGGAAGCCGAACTGTCGACAGCAATGATTTTGCGATCTTTACCGCTTAGCTGATGGTCTATGGCCAGAGTTGCGGACCCTAGCGAGCACCCAAGGTCATAAATGCTACTGGACTCCTGCACGTACCTTTCAGCCAATACCGCAATCATGGAAATAATGGTCGCGTAACCGGGAACGGATCGGTTGATCATGTCGTTGAATACGGGCACTACTTTGTCGTCAAATATGAAATCTGATGCTGACATTTTTTGTGCGAACAGATTGTCTTTGCTATTACTCATAAAAATCGATGTTTCATATATTGTTTCGAACGCAGTTATACCTTATTTTAAGGGAAACATTGGCAATCTGCTCTCGACGCATTATCCGGGATTCTATGACACAATTAAACGTTTCACGTCTGCTGATGGAGAATTTTCACTTACTGCAGACCACAGGCCTAACTAAAGGAGTTTTGGATTTAGCGTGTGGAAAGGGAAGAAATGGGCTCTTTCTTTTGCATAATAATATTCCCGTGACATTTGCCGATAATAACCCAGCGGCTCTTCAGTATGTGGCAGAGCAAGCGGAAAAAGAACCAACGGAATCCCAGTGCTGGCTGGTTGATTTGGAAATAGAAAATCAGAACACCATTGAATGTAAATGTTTTGATGCAATATTGGTTTTTAATTATTTGCATAGGCCCCTAATTGAACCGATTAAGAACGCAGTGACCAGCGGTGGATATTTGTTCTATGAAACGTTTACGATACAGCAGCGAAAGTTTGGTAGGCCCCAAAATCTGAATTATTTACTTGAACCTGGTGAACTTCGCAGCTGGTTAGATGGCTGGCACGTTGTGCATTATTTTGAAGGTGAAATGGACAGCCCAATGCGTGCTATTGCAAGTGTAGTAGCCAGGAAACTTTAAGTTTTATGATTAAATCCCAAATAATCCCGCTTAATTTTGCTGGGAAGCGACTCCTGCCTTCGCAATATGATTTCGAAATTCAGCGATCCCGGCGCAAAACTCTGGCAATTCATGTAAAGCACCGAAAGGTTGAAGTAAGGAGCCCCTTACGAGTCGGTGAAGCTGAAATTCAGAAATTCGTGGAAAATAATAAAGCCTGGATCGAGCAACGACTATTTGAAGAATCACGGCGTTACAAGGAATCACTGCGTATAGAGAAAGGCAGAAAAATACTATTTCGGGCCAGGGAGCTTGAAATTGTATTTCGGGAAGGCCGTAAGCAACGGGTGTTAATTGATGGTGGTCAATTTCTCATTCAGGGCCATAAACTCACCGCAGCAAAAGCCAAAGTGCAGGTTGAAGACTATTTAATTGATAAAGCTAGTGAGTACTTACTACCGCGTGCTATGTCGCTAACAAAGCACTTGGGAGTGGATAGTAAGCTCAACGAAATAAAATTGAGAAAGACTAAATCGAAGTGGGGGCATTGCACTTCCGCCGGTGTAATACAATTTAACTGGCTTATTATGCTGGCACCTTTCGCTATTATTGATTACATAATTACCCACGAGGTCTGTCACCTGATATATATGGATCACTCAAAAAGGTACTGGGAGCTGGTCGATTCGATCTGTCCGAATTCTGAGGCTTATGTAGACTGGCTCAAAGAACATGAGCACCGACTGTACTTCTAGCGTCCCGTGCTCCAAGTTTGCTAGAGTTCTTTTCTATATCTGAGGCATAACCGAGAGGTAAGCAATAGCCCCTATCTTTTAGTAAACAACAAATCCCAGACCCCGTGCCCAAGCTTGCGACCCCGGTTTTCGAATTTGGTGTCAGGACGTTCCGGGTTCGCCCAGTAACAGCCCTCTCCTTCGCAATTCTGCAACTGATTATTTGACTGCAAGACTTCCATCATGTGTTCAGCGTAGGCTTGCCAGTCTGTGGCAAGGTGAATAGTTCCACTAGAATTTAATTTGCCGACTAGTAGCTGAATAAATTTTGGCTGTATCAGCCTGCGTTTGTGATGGCGCTTCTTTGGCCACGGATCTGGAAAGAATATTTGTACTTGCTGAATCGATTCATCTTGCAGGCAATCGCTGAGAACCTCCCTAGCGTCATGGCATACTATTTTGAGATTTCGTAAGCCGTGGCTTGCAATACCATGCAGTAATTTGCCAATGCCAGGTTTGTGAACCTCAATGCCCAAATAATTTTGTTGTGGGTTGGTGGCCGCCATTTCCAGTAAAGAATCGCCCATACCGAAGCCAATTTCTATTATTAGATTGTTGCTTTGTTCGAAGATCGCATCGAACTCAAATAGTTTACTTTGAAATTCAACACCGTGAAGTTTCCAGTAATCCTCTAACGCTTTACGTTGCGAGGTGGTGAGTCGTCCGCTACGAATCACATAACTGCGAATGGGACGCTTGCTATTAACAACAACTTCCATCTTCAATTCTCAGAGACTTTATACTAGTGGCTAGCTGGATAATTCGGACCTAATTAGAAACCAAATCAGAGTGCCCCAGCCAGCAAGAAAGGCAACGCCACCGATTGGAGTAATGGCACCCACCCATCGGGTGCCCGTTAGACTGAGGAAGTAAAGGCTGCCGGAAAATAAAATAATTCCACATAAGAATAGGTAGCCGCTTACTCGGATTAAGGATGCCCCTGGAGAATTTAGTGCCAATAAGCCGATACCGAAAAGTGCCAACGCGTGATACATCTGATACTGCACGCCAGTTTGAAACGTGGCTAGCAAGTCTGCACTGAGTCGGTCTCTCAATCCATGGGCAGCGAATGCGCCGAGGGATACAGCAATAAAGCCGTTTACGCCAGCGAGGATTAAGAAAAGGTTTTGCATACGCTTTTAGTAAGTGTTTTGTATAAGGCCATTCTTGGAAGGGGCATTGTGTAGTCGTGACGGTCTCGATACAAGTCTTGATTACTTAGTGGCAGCTGATTAATGGCAGGCTTAAAAAGAGGATGGTAAAACAGGGGAATAAAAAGCCGCGACTAATGCGCGGCTGGATGATTGCGGACACCCTCTAAAGTCAGGCCTCCATCATGCCTTTAATTTTATTCATTGCATTTTTTTCCAGCTGACGAATCCTTTCGGCAGAAATGCCGTATTTGTCGGCCAGATCGTGCAATGTTGCTTTATCATCACACAGCCAGCGGCTATTCAAAATATCTTTACTCCGGTCGTCAAGCTCGCCCATAGCAGAGTGTAAACTGTTGTTTGTGATTTCTTCTACATCAGCCGCTTCAACATTGCTGGCTAGGTTGGAACCCTGGTCCTCCAAGTAAAAAGCAGGTGCGCGGTAAGCTAAATCATCATCAGAATCTGGTTCGGCGTCGAATGAGGTGTCATAGGAACTCATGCGACCTTCCATTTGGCGAACGACTTTGGCATCTACGCCAAGATCTTCTGCAATGGCTTCGGTTTCTTTGTTATTTAACCAACCAAGCCGTTTCTTTGAACTGCGTAAATTAAAAAACAATTTACGTTGGGCCTTAGTTGTGGCGATTTTGACAATTCGCCAGTTACGTAAAATGTATTCATGCATTTCAGCTTTGATCCAGTGCACGGCAAAAGACACAAGCCGGACACCTACTTCTGGATTAAACCGTTTAACTGCCTTCATCAAGCCTACGTTACCCTCCTGAATAAGGTCAGACTGTGAGAGCCCATAACCGGAATAGGTTTTTGCCATATGCACGACGAAGCGCAAATGTGCCATTACTAATTGGCGTGCGGCATCTACATTGTCGTCATAGTAATAAAGTTCAGCCAACCCGCGTTCTTGCTCTGGTGTTAGCACAGCAATGCTGTTTACTGTGGCAATATAAGCGCTCAGGTCTCGGCCCGGAGTGGTGGGGTTGATTACTTGTAAGCTTTTCCCAATAGCCATGACAGTCCCAGTTATAACCTTCTACACTACAATTTTTACGTTTCAAGGCAGCATTCTAGCATTTTTGCGCCCGTTTCGCCATCTTCGGCCGGTTTTTGCCCCATCACCTCGCACTCTATCTCTTGCAATGGCAGTTCTAAAAGCCTGAGCGAAAATTGACCCAACGTTGAATATGGGGCGGAATATGACAAAGTTCAAGGCTATCGTGGCAATTGATTAAAATGAGGGAAAGAGTAGCTGAAGCATCGTAATTAATTGTTATAAATGTGGTTTATGGGTTTATACTGAAAAAATGCTGAATATAGGAGAGCAATGCCCCTATCCAGCCGAGAACCGCGCCGGCGACAACCATAAGGAAGCTATTAATCCAGCCTAATCCTCGAAGCTCAAAATCACTGTCATAGGGGCTCAGTAAGTCAGCGCACGATCAAAGCCTGACATCAACAAAGCGTATAGCAGGCAGGAGATGAGCCCACCCAATAGCCCGTAAAACAAACACGTATAGAGAAATGAGCGAGCGGCGAGTGAATTGGTGCCACCGACTAACTTAATAATTCGAATTTCGTCCCGGCGACTTTCAATGGCTAATTTAATGGTGTTTCCTACTACAAATACTACAGCTAGCGAAATGATGAGGGCCAGGGCAAATGCCATTTCATCGGCTAGTATAGAAAGCAGCCAAGGCGTGCTAACCAAATACTGTTAAACTGGGCCAATTCAACTGCAGGCATTTCTTCCAATTGTGTTGACAGCGTCTGTACGGAAGCGGGCGGGGGGTGCTGGATTCAGGTATCAGAACGATTGATGCGGGCAATGAGTTGTTCCCCAATGACTGCAGGAGCTCCCCCAAATCCGGAAGACGTAGTGAAGCCGCGCATTGCATCGTCTTTTGAAATATAGGTAGTTCGTCTGATAGTAGTGTTTGTAAGTAAATCTTCACTAACCGCTAAACCCCCTTCTTCACTGACAGTATCTTGAAGGTAAAGCATGATTGGAGCATTGTTTTGAAACCCATCTAGCAGCGCAGATAAATTATCTCCCAGCCCGCATTAGCAATGCTGGCAATAGCGATGACAAAGCTTGTCATACGGGATGAAAAGGGGTTTGCCAGCAAGCGCTTGTAGCTAGATTTGGCAATTCGCTTATGGTTTTCCATGGCGACGGCCAACGCTTCTCTAGCAGAGTTTCTGGCCCTTTTTATTGCAACCCTCGCTGTCTCTCATCAGCAATAAGCTGGCGGCTTTGCAAAGTAAGGACGCGATGCTCCAGCTGGGCTATCTGAGACAAATCATGACTGGCAATCAGAAGGCTGACAGCAACCCGGTTGAATTGCTCAAACAGAGTCATGATCTCGCAAGACAAATCAGGGTCCAAATTACCAGTTGGCTCGTCAGCCAGGATAATCGAGGGCTTATTCACTACGGTCGGGGCAATACCAGCGCGCTGTTGCTCGCCACCTGATAATGAAGCTGGATTTGATTTTTCTTTCCGCAGCAGACCTACCTTATCCAGAGTGGCCCTGAATCTGTGCTGGGCTTCTGAATGTCTGTACCGTCAGATATGAAGCGGAAGGGCCACATTATCAAAAACTGTTTGGTCAAATAGCGCTGGTGATCCTGGAACACTACGCCAATCTGACGGCGGTGGCAGGGAAGTTGATGTGACGAGATTTGCTTGAGATTTTGCCCGTTAACTATAAGCTGGCCCTGGCTGAGCTTTTTCATCAACATGATCAGCTTCAATAGCGTGCTTTTACCAGCTCCAGATTTGCCGGTTATAAAAGCCATCTCCCCTTTATCGATGGTAAAATTTAATTTGGAGAGGGCTTCTTGCCCTTCCGGGTATCGCTTGCTGACATTGTCAAAATTGATCATTCTGCGAATAATGCTTCGACAAACTGGTCAGCGACAAACGGGCGTAAGTCGTCTACTTGTTCCCCGACACCAATGAATCGGATGGGCAGCTTTAATTGTTTGGCAATCGCGAAGACCACCCCGCCCTTTGCCGTTCCGTCCAATTTAGTAAGGGTAATGCCGGAAAGGTTTACCGTGTCATGAAAACTCCTGGCTTGAGCAACTGCGTTTTGACCCGTTGTGGCATCCAGCACCAACATGACTTCATCAGGTAATCTCTCGTCTTGTTTTCTTAATACTCGAACAATTTTTTCTAATTCATTCATCAAATTATTCTTATTATGAAGCCGGCCAGCAGTGTCCGCGATTAACACGTCGGCTCCCTTTGCTTTGGCCGATTGGTAGGCATCGAAGATAACAGAGGCACTATCTGATCCGGTGGCCTGGGCGATGACCGGGATGTCATTGCGTTCTCCCCAAACCTGCAACTGTTCAACAGCTGCGGCTCTGAAAGTATCTCCAGCCGCTAGTACCAGTTTATTTCCTTGCGCCTGCAATCTCTTGGCAAGCTTGCCAATAGTCGTTGTTTTGCCGACGCCATTAACACCAACCATCAGGATTACAAATGGTTTGCTCGTTACAGTCACTTCTAGCGGGATGTTACACGGGGTAAGTATTGAGGCTAATTCGTTTTTAAGAGCCGCCAGTAAATCAGATTGATTGGCCAGTTGCTTGCGATTTAGGCTCGACTTAAGGTTTTGGATAACCTGATCAGTTGCCTCTATTCCCACATCGGCGGACAGCAATTGCGACTCGATATCATCAAGGAGCTCACTATCAATGGTTTTCTCGCCGAGAATTAATTCGTTTAGCCCCGCGCTCAATGAATTTCTGGTTAAGCTAAGGCCCCGTTTCAGACGGGCAAAAAGCCCTGATTCATCACTCTCTTTCCCTTCCTGCCGATTCGGGGAATCGTCGGTGGGTAATTCTTTAGAATTTGTAGAAGATTTCTGTTTTTTTCCAAAACTAAACATAAGAGATGTAACTCAGGTGGATGAAAAATGAGCCCGCTATCCTACCATTAGCTAGTGGTCTAATACAGACATTGGGCCGCCTCAGAGAAAGGTGTGTAAGCTACTCAAAAATCTACAGGCTAATAAAACAGGATATTGTTAGAATGGCGCGGGGGTTACTTATCGTCAGCACACAGTTACAAAATTAACCGACAGCTAAAGCGAGAGCCTGATAACGTAGTGCAATCAAGTAAAGTTCGTATTATTGGCGGGCAATGGAGGAGCCGGAAGATCCAGTTTCCTGTTGTTTCTGGGCTAAGGCCGACCGCCGATCCAATTCGTGAAACTCTATTCAATTGGCTCCAAAACGAGATTGCAGGGCGAACTTGCCTCGATTTATTTGCCGGAAGCGGCGCCTGTGGTTTCGAGGCATTATCCAGGGGGGCAAAGCGGGTTGTCTTTATTGAGAATAATAGACTAGCTTACGATAGCCTTGGAAGCAATATAGATTTATTGGGCGCAGAAGGCGCGGAACGACTGCATATCGACGCTGCGGACTGGCTGGATGGGCACGCAGCTCAATACCAAAGCTGTTTTGATGTTGTATTTATAGACCCGCCGTTTGCAAAGAGTCTGGCTACTCCAGTTTGTCATCAGCTTGAGCAAAAAAATATACTTAAAGAAGCAGCAAAGATAGTGATTGAGTCTGATAGAATCCTATTGAAAAATGAATTACCTGATAACTGGCAAAGGCTGAAACAAAAGAAATCTGGTTCAGTGTATTATTACTTGTACGAAAAAGGGTCAGAGGTTCCCAAGTATGACTAGCAGCACATTTGATCCCGCCTTTTATCCGGCTTGGTGGCTGCCAGACGGGCATAGCCAGACGGTTTGGCGAAAATTTAAACTACAGTCAAAGCTGAAGCAAAATCGACAACGAATAGAATTGGAAGACGGAGATTTTCTCGATCTGGACTGGGTTAATCAAAGTGCGCTTTCTGAAGACAAAACCAAGCCAATAGTTTTTATAGTGCATGGTTTGTGTGGATGTTCGAAATCAGAGTATATACTTTCCTTGCAACAACTATTAACGGCGAGCGGTTATGCAAGCGTGGCTCTTAATTTTCGCGGTTGTAGTGGTGAAATAAATCGTCTGGCAAAAGCCTACCACTCAGGTATAACCGAAGACTTAGATGAAGCATTTCAAAACCTGGCAGCGCTTCATCCTGACCGCAACTTTGCGTTTGTTGGATATTCCTTAGGGGCAAATGTCTTATTGAAGTGGCTGGGCGAAATTAAAGGCAAAGATTCGGTAACGAAAGCGGTGGCCGTTTCTACCCCTTTTTCACTGGCCTACTGCTCCAGATCGATGCTAAGAGGATTGACCCAGGCTTATGGTAAGTTTTTCCTCAGAAAGCTGGTTCGTGATGTTAAGAAAAAGCAGGCTCATTTCGAAGCAATAGGAAATACCCAGCAGCTGGAGAAGATCACATCACTTGGCGGGCTGGATAATATTTCTACAATTTGGGAATTTGACGATCGGGTAACGGCACCGCTACATGGTTTTAAAGACGCTGAAGATTATTATGAACAATGTAGTAGTATTGGGTACATGAAAAATATTGCTACTGAAACTCTGCTAATTCAAAGTCGAAATGATCCGCTTATTCCGTCATCATCTCTTCCTGATATTGACAACCTTGCTGGTAATGTTCACTTACAACTATCCGATAATGGGGGCCATGTTGGCTTCGTAGCGGCGAAACAGAAACAGTGGTTAGAGCATCGCATTATCGATTTTCTTAGAAGCTAAAAATCTAATTCAGTTAAAAGCGAATAAATTATGAAAATAGCTGTCTACCCAGGGACATTTAATCCCATTACAAACGGACACACCGACCTGGTCGAGCGTGCATCCAGACTATTTGATCAGATAATTGTTGCGGTGGGCAGTAATTCCCAAAAAAATGATACCTTACCAACAGAAAAACGTGTCGGGCTTGCTACCCACATCTTGCAGCATTTGGATAATGTGGAGGTGTGCGTGTTCGATACTTTGCTTACTGATTTTGTCACTAGTCGCGGAGCAAATATAATTTTGCGCGGATTAAGAACAGTAGCTGATTTTGAATACGAATTTCAACTAGTTGGAATGAACAGAGTTTTGGAACCAAATATTGAAACGGTATTTTTAGCACCGTCTGAACATCTTTCATATATCTCGTCAACACTTGTGCGAGAGATAGCATCTTATGGCGGCGACATTTCAAAATTTGTACACCCGGCCGTCGTCGAAGCCATGATCTAGCGCTGACATTGAGTGCAGTAAACTGTACTTCTTTGGCCGAGCCGAATTTCTGTTAACGGAGTTTCGCAGAAATCACAGGCTTCACCACCGCGACCATAAACTCTAAGTGATTGCTTGAAATAGCCGGGCTGCCCGTCACTGCCGGTAAAGTCTCGCAGCGTTGTTCCGCCCGCATCAATTGCCTGCCGCAATATTTTTTTAATACTGTCAGTCAATTTTTTATATCTTGCAAGTGAAATTCTTCCAGCTGCTCTTTTGGGGTGAATACCCGCTTCGTAGAGTGCTTCGTTAGCGTAAATATTCCCGACACCAACTACAATGTGGCTATCCATAATGAAGACTTTAATTGAAGACTTTCTAAGTCTACTTTTTGTGTGCAAGTAAGCGGGAGTGAGGTCGTCGCTCATTGGCTCTGGCCCGAGTTTAGCTAGCAGAGGATGTTTATTTATATTGCCTTCATTCCATAGAACACAACCGAACCTACGGGGGTCAGTGAATCTCAAGGTAATCTGATCCTCGAATACAATGTCAACGTGATCATGTTTGCCGACGTTGTTGTTAGGCTGCAAAATTCGTAAACTGCCGGACATTCCCAGATGAATGATCACAGTGCCAGCCTGGGTTTTGAGGAGAAGGTATTTCCCCCGACGATCTACCTCCTCAATTTTTTGCCCTAGTAGAGATGTAACAAGGTCAGGACTAACGGGCCAACGCAAGTTTGTTTGTCTGACAATTACCCCGGTAACAACCTTATTATGAATGTAAGGAGAGATACCATTTCTCGTGGTTTCAACTTCTGGTAATTCAGGCATGGTATAGCCTCTTCGTTTTACTGGAGTAAGCGTTTAAACTAAGGTGGCCCTGCAGCACAGCAACTGTCTATAAACAAGAACAGATGAGATGATTCTAACTTGAAAAACCCGCAAATACTTGGCGTTGATACCGGCGGTACTTTTACGGACTTTGTGTTGATCCAGAATTCCAATGGAAAGCCGCGATTTTGGACCCATAAAGTCATGTCTACGCCCTCGGATCCAGAGCAAGCGATTCTCACAGGGATTCGTGAAATGGGATTAGGGAAACTGGTTGCTTCCGGTGGCTTGCACATTGTTCACGGTAGCACCGTTGCCACCAATGCCATACTGGAAGGCAAGGGCGTAAAAACAGCTTTTGTTTCGAACTATGGATTCGCTGACATATTGACCCTGGGCAGACAAACCCGGCCCAATCTTTATGGGCTGGAATTCCCACCCCAAAATCCACCGGTTCCCACCGAGCTTTGCCTGGAAACAGGAGGACGGCTAGCTGCCGATGGCTCCGTGATTGGACCCCTTTGTGATCTTGAGCTCGACCGGCTAATTGAGCAACTTAAATCCCTAGAACCGGAAGCTGTTGCTATTAACCTTATATTTTCTTTTTTGGATGATGGGTTTGAACAAAAAATAGCCGCAGCAATTCGTGAGGCTAAATTACCGATTTTTATTAGCTGCTCGTCTTCGGTTCTACCAGAATACAAAGAGTACGAGCGAGGTATCGCCACTTGGTTGAACGCGACTCTCGGGCCAGTAATCCGGAACTACCTGAATCGATTACGGGAGGAGTTAGGAGAGTGCAAACTGCGAATAATGCAATCCAGTGGTGAAACGCTGTCTGCTGCAACCGCATCAGAGTCAGCAGTGAATTTGTTGCTGTCAGGGCCGGCAGCCGGGCTAAATGCTATTCAGTTTCTTGGGGAAAATATTGGTGAGAAAAAATTCATTAGTTTTGATATGGGAGGCACATCGACAGATGTGGCACTGCTTGACGGTAAAATAACCATAACAAATGAAGGCGTGATTGCAAATTATCCGGTGGCCGTGCCGATGATGGATATGCACACAATCGGGGCGGGTGGGGGATCCATTGCTTTTGTTGACGGTGGCGACATGCTTCGCGTTGGGCCGCTGTCAGCAGGCGCCGATCCAGGGCCTGCCTGTTATGCACGAGGTGGGACCGAAGCAACGGTCACCGATGCGAATTTAGTATTGGGAAGATTACATCAAGGCAGTGCACTGGCGGGAAGCATAAGGTTAAACAATTCATTAGCCAGGAAAGCCTTACAGGTAATTGCAGAGTGCGTTGGTATGTCAGTTGAAGAAACTGCGCTTGGAATTATTTCAGTTGCCAATCAACACATGGCCTCCGCGATCAGAATGATATCGGTCAATCGAGGGTTTGATCCTGATGAGTTTACACTGGCAAGTTTCGGCGGCGCTGGAGGGCTGCACGTTTGTGCTTTGGCCGATCGTATGCGAATGCGCAGGGCGATTGTGCCGGTTCATTGTGGTGTGTTATCGGCACTTGGTATGGTTG
>CAVOCG010000021.1:0-28138 GCA_963694095.1 Gammaproteobacteria bacterium | reverse complement strand
TTAATTCGTAATTCCAGGTTTGTTCCTGGACAATTTCAGGGTTGCCCGCCTGTACATTTTGATCATCGTCAGAATTATCTGTAGTTGCACTGAAATCGGAGAAGCTCAACTGGGATATGTTTTTTTCTATTTTTGCACGCAGCTGAAAAGATTTGGTGATATTGAATCGGTAATCGAGTTTGGGGCGTAGGAAATCGAAATCCCGTTTGTTGGAAACATCACCAGACTGCTCGATGGTCGATGTCTCGTAAATTAAAGAGCTTTCCAATGACATACGGTCATTGATTTGCCAGTTATGCACAACAAAATTCTCATAACGAATTTCTTCGACCGAGGAACCACTATTGGAAATGACAACTGGTATAAGATTTCCATAATCTGGGGATGGGATGCCTTCTATATCGAGGCCCATTTCCAGGTCTGAATCTCGTATAGTCTGCGCACGCTCGAGACCTATTTCGATGCCTTGGTTCGCTGCAAGATCCCAAGTGTAGGAAGATCGCGCTATGCGTTCTCGGTCTCGCCCGGAATTGAATAAAAATAAATCTTTGTTCTCAAAATCATCAAGTACTGCGAAGCGCTCGCGTGTATTTTCAAAATCGCGATCGTTTGCTATGAAGAGAAACCGAAATGTGGCGTCGTTGGCAAAGCCGTACTCATAGTCACCACCGATTTCCCAGTTTGTACGTTCAGATTGACGCTTCTCTCGTTCAAACTCAGTCTCAAGTGCGCCATTTGAATAATTATTAATTGCTCGATCTGTATCTTGTGGTGGACTATTTCCGCCGTACAGGCCGCTCAATTGAATCATGCTGTTTTCAAACTGGTAGCCAAGGTTGGCACTGGTTTCGTAGTCGGTTTGATCGCGAATTCGTTCTTCTTCGCGCGTCTCCAGCAGATTGCCATTGGCGTCACGACTGACTTCATTGCTGTACTGATTGTCGTAACGCGGCTCAGCTTCGATGTGAAACAGGTAATTTAACTTGCCGGACTGGCCGGTTACTGATGCGTTTGCACCAGGATCGAGAGTGCCATCTCGATGGTGATCCAAATTTAATTCAGTGGAGATGCTGGCCCGCGATTGCTGATCTAGTAGCACGATGTTTACTACCTGGCCCCCGCCTCGAATATCCATTTCTTCTGAGGTACCACGGATGATCTCGATGTAAGCAACCTGATCGGCAGAAATACGGCTGAGTTGGTTTCGGCCTTGATTGCTTTTACCCGTGATGCGCTGACCATTAATTAATATCTCGCCTTCACCTGAGCCCAGTCCTCTTCCATTTCGATTATCGCGGCCCCTGCGGTTTAGGGCCAGGCTAATACCCGGGATGCGGTCAACCATGTCATTAACTGATACTGGGGAGAATTCATCGAAAAATCCGACCGGATAAGTGATCGTGGACTCGTCTAGGGGCTGGTCTGCCACTGTCTGAGTCAATCCTTGAGATGCTGCGCCTACTGCAAGGCTAAGGGTACAAGCCTTGAGCAGTGTTACAGTTAACCGTGGTGTAGCCATCGAAACCCGTGCTTTTAATTCGTAAATGGCGCTAATAAGCCGTTGATGTTGAGGTTTAGCACTGGATTTGGGTAAGGGCCGTTCAAAAAGATAAAGTATCTCCCAAATTTGTTGCACGAGTATACGTGCTCTACTGCGCTAAGACTGTTACAAATTGTGTAAATAATGTGGCAAACCTGCCATATTCTGTGACTTTCAGTAGAATCACCTAACCCCTGAAAAAACATGATATCGTCAGATAATTACAATACTTGAGGCATCTTTTGATTTTGCGCTGATATTGCTAATTGAGGATAATGACACCGTATTGTAGAAGTCGGTTGTAGAGAGGTTCAACTTATTTGCCAATTGGCAGCAACCGTTTCACCATCGAATTTTGAAATCAGGGGGGGGTATGAAACGCGAATCCATGGAAGTTGACGTGGTCATTATAGGGGCGGGCCCAGCGGGCTTGTCAACGGCTTGTCGATTACTTCAAAAGTCCAGAGAGTCTGGAAAGGAGCTTTCCGTTTGTGTGCTTGAAAAAGGCTCGGAAGTAGGTGCTCATATTTTATCTGGCGCTGTTTTTGAACCATCGGCACTAAATGAGCTGTTTCCAGATTGGAAGGAGCGGGGTGCACCCTTGAATACAGCGGTAACAGGTGACAAGGTGTATTTTCTTTCCGGGGCTGAATCAGCAGTTAAGTTTCCCGACATGTTTGTCCCTCGCTGTATGCACAATCATGGTAATTATATAATTTCCTTGGGTAATTTTTGTCGATGGCTATCTGAACAAGCTATGGAACTTGGAGCTGAAATATTTCCGGGATTTGCTGCTGCCGAGCTGCTTTATAATGAAGATGGGAGCGTGAAAGGGGTGGTGACCGGTGATATGGGCGTTGATACTGCAGGAACTAAAAAAGCTTCGTTTGAGCCAGGGTTCGAATTCCATGCAAAATATACTGTCCTTGCCGAAGGTTGTCGGGGGCATCTGGGTAAAGAAATAATTAACAAATTTGAGTTGGATAAAGACTGCGACCCGCAACATTATGGAATTGGTATTAAAGAGGTTTGGGAAGTCTCCGAGCAGAATCACCAGGAAGGCCTGGTTGTTCACACTGCCGGTTATCCAATGACTGGTGCCAGCTATGCTGCGACTAGTGGCGGGTTTTTGTACCATATTGATAACAATCAGCTCTCATTGGGATTGATTGTAGACCTCGCTTATGAAAACCCGTACATAAGCCCTTATGATGAGTTCCAGAAATTCAAGCATCACCCTATTATAAAGGAATACCTAAATGGGGGTAAGCGGATAAGCTATGGTGCAAGAGCTCTGGTTAAAGGAGGGCTAAATTCCCTGCCGAAAATGAGCTTCCCGGGTGGGCTTTTGATTGGTTGTGATGCAGGTACGATGAACGCCGCGAAGCTTAAGGGGAGTCATACAGCAATGATGTCGGGGATACTCGCTGCAGAATCACTATTCGACGCGTTAGACCAACCAAACCCCGATGTAGATATTGCCGATTATGGTCATCGAATTAAAGCATCAAGTCTTTATATCGAACTTAACAAAACCAGAAATTTCAGCTCGGGATTTCACAAGTTCGGGTTCTGGATTGGAAGTGCGTTAGTGTTTCTTGAGCAGAATATATTTTTCGGTAAGTTCCCCTTCACTTTTTCTGACAAGAGCAAAGATCACTGTCAATTAAGGCCGGCGGCTGAGTGCCAAGATATCGAGTACTCTAAACCGGATGGTGTAATTAGTTTTGACAAACTGTCTTCGGTTTATTTGTCAAATACCAATCATGTGGAAAATCAACCTTGCCATTTGCAACTAGCGGATCCATCTGTTCCGATAGAAGTTAACCTGCCCATATATGACGAGCCAGCTCAGCGTTATTGTCCGGCAGGAGTTTACGAAGTGGTTGAAGAAGGAGGCGCCAAGCGTTTTCAAATAAACGCTCAAAACTGTGTGCATTGCAAGACCTGTGATATTAAAGACCCGTCTCAAAATATTAACTGGGTTGTTCCCGAAGGTGGTGGAGGACCAAACTATCCCGCCATGTAACTCGGAGGAATTTCCGGAGATTGCGAATCAAGCTAGTCAGAAAGCCTTTATACTCAATCGGAAGGCGTGGTAAAGTGGGGTTATCGGTACTTTGGGGTTCAACAAACTCGAAGGCGGTGTTCTAAGCCGCGATCTGAGTGAGTGGCTTACGGAATGGCTGAGAAGGGTATATAAGGCTATGACTTACCGGAAAATATTTATAACTAGCACCCTTCTTGTTGCTTTCGCGACAGTGGCCGTTTCTTCATCCGGCCAGGATCAATTGCTCAACGGTTCCTGGTTTAGAGTTAAAACCGAACACTTCACCATTATCTCCCAGACTTCATCCCGCCAGACCTTGCGCTTCGCAAATGAAATGGGAACCTGGCGTCAAATTACTTCGCACCTGATTAATAACGGTATCGAACTTCCCAAGTCTAATGTTCCTAACTATGTCTATTTGTTTGACGATGATGTGTCTTTTAAATTGCTTGCTCTTACCAATGAGTCTGCCTTTTTCTCACCCACTCCACGAGCAAACTTCATGGCGGTAGATAATAGCAATGATGGGTCATTCGCAATTGCCATGCATCGGTACGCACACTTTCTTATCCGGAATTTTTTAGACCTGAGGCTGCCCCGTTGGTATGAAGAGGGATTGGCCGGCTATCTGGCTCGCATTGAGGTGTCACGAGGGGGTGGGGAGTTGCAACGCTTCTCAAGGGAGGGGCAGGAAAACTTAATACAATTGAGTGAGTCATTGCCAACAGAAAGACTCCTATACAGAGATGGTGCGCTTGCCTCACCGAGAGTGATACAGATTGCTAATTTGAAATCGGAAGCCCTGTTGTATTATTTGTTGCACGCTTATGAGGAAAACGGTTTTAACGACAGGCGGGAAAATTTGTCACGTTATCTGGAACTTCTTTTGGCAGGGCGCAACGCCCGTTTCGCCTTTGATCAGGCGTTCGATGTCACCACTGAGCAATTGGAGCAGGAGCTGCACAACTATTTACTCACCAGTAAAAACCCTGCCGGCACTTTAGATATAGGTCAACTTGCGGCTCAACCCGATTACGAGGCAATTAGAGTAGGAGATGGCGAACTTGCAGTCAGCTTGGCTGAACTTGGACTGAACTCGGGACAATTGATAAATGCCCAGGCACTGTTTCAATTGGCTGTGGATTCTGGCTCCAATATACCGCGCAGTTATTCCGGGCTGGGGGATAGCCTGCGAATGCAAGAATTGGAAGGTATGGATCAAACAATTGCCAGGTATTTTGAGCAGGCCCTGAGCTTTTCCAAGGATGCACCAGATATACTGCTGGATTACGGTGAATACTGGGAAACGGAATTAGAAAATTGTGATAAGCAATTCCCGTTAGAACAGCGAACCCGGATTATGGCGGACATAAAGCGTAATTTTGATCAGGCTGTTGCGTTGTCGGGGAATAGCCCGGAATCTAATTTGGCGATGGCGGAATTTTACCTATTTGATGGGCAAGACTGGCAAAATGGTCTGACGTATCAGCAAAAAGCGTTTACTTTATTACCAGCAGATACTTTTATAATAGAACAGACCGTAAAATATTTGATTGAATCTAGAAATTATGAAGAAGCAGAGCGTTTGATTGATGAGTTGGCTCAGCCGATTCACAATTGGGGTGAGCCAGATTGGGTTAGCGACCTACGAGTGCGCCTTTTTAGAAAGCAAAGGGGTGAGACCTATGATGCCTGTGCAGAATACTAAATTGCTCTCTGGGAGAGCAAAGGCTGAGCGGCGCCTATCGGCAGTTTGGTTACTGCTTACTAGCGCTTTGCTATTTCCTGGTGTTCAAGCAGAAATACTTGGTGAGCCAAATATTCAGGAAACTTTTTTAAATACTATCGCCGAGGCACTGGGTGCCTATGAGATAGATGTCACGCAAAATCTGAATGCGCGCAATGTTATTTCCACTCGTATAGAAAAGCCGCGTCTTGGCCGCTTTCCTGATCTACCACTTAACTCATTACCTGCTAGCGAGGAAATACAGGCTTGGGAATCGGCATTTAGCACTGGAGAGATTAGCGCGCTGGCAGTTCTAAGCACAGCAGCATACCCGGAACCGGAAACTAAAAGTTTCGAAAGTTTTCTTGTCCTGTGGTTAAGTGCCCCAGCGGATGAGCGAGTCTTTATTTCTTTTGATCTGAGTGATATTGATGCTGCCGAAACAATTGAGTCAGTTGTTGCGGCTTATAGTTATCAACTAATTAAATTCAGTCCATTCAATACTGCAAACCAAGCTGGTCGCTTGTATGCAACGGCGGCACAACGATTGGCTATAGACTCCCGTAACGCGCGGCGATACCGCAGTAATGTTACAGAGTTTGAATATCTTGGTGAACGGGTGAGGCGCAATACTAATTCTCTATTTAAAGATGATGGTAATCGAGGCAACCGAAGTTTGCCCAGGAGCGAACCTTCTGTTTTTCTCAAGGAAACATTAGGCGATGAATATGAAGCATCGACGATCAGAGAAATTGTTGTACCTGGTGGCGTTGCTTTTGGTGAAACTGCAACTCTTCCGGTTGAAGTTGAGGAATTAATATACAGCGACGACAGGTTTGTCGTTTTAGATAAGACGGGCCGCCGCTGGCAGCTTCCAAGAGAGAAGCCTCAAGTATTAAAAGCTTTGTTTGATTTTGTACAACGCGCGGTTGATATCCAGTCTGACTCGATAGTGGATATCGATGCAAAGGGTCGGGTAAAAATGTCATCGGCTATTAGAGATACCGATGTTGGATATGAGATCATGCGCGCTGACACGCAGCCATTTCACTATATCGATAATCTTGCGGTAAACAAGAGTGTGGTTATTGACATCAATGTAGATTGGAAGTCGGTTGCGAATGAGGAAAGATTGGTGTTCGAAACCGATTATGAGGTCCGCTTCTTATCTGCTGACAACATGCGTATAGCGAGGACTAGGGCGGCATTGGAATACAAGTATAGATCTGAAGAACATGAATCATCTTATCAGGGTAGCTGGGGAAGGTTGGCATCTAGAGTGGACGAAAATACAAATTTCGAGGGTCTAGGTACAAACATGAATCAGGTGGCTCATTATGCTGGTTGGATCGGATTGTTTAGAAAGCTGCGGCTGGATAATGTGAATTTTCTGCTGGGGCGATATGAATTTATGAAAGTGCATAAGTCTGGCAGAGAAACACCATTCAGGTATTAGGCTAAGCAAATTATGTTCAAATTAACAACTGATCTAATCAGACTGCCGTTGGTTCTCGCTTTAGGGATTATTCTAGCGGGATGCCAGACTATTAATCTGGAAACGGAATTTGTTGTCGATGCGGCCATGCATGATCATATACTCGATCAAAACAGGGATGCCTTTCCAGAAATAAATCCGCTCTTGCTAACCGATGATATGAAACAGTTTGTCGACGGGTATGCAGGTTCAGGCACAGACTCGACTAAGGTGAAAAAGCTGCAGGCCCTGTTGTTTGAAGAGCAGTTTCTGAATATTCAGTATCAGAATTTGGGCACCGAAACCGCAGAGGGAGTTTTTAATTCTAGAACGGGCAACTGCCTGTCAGTGATAGGCCTTTATGTTGCGTTGGCTCGTTACTTGGATCTGGATGCTGTTTTTCAAACTGTATCAATTCAGCCCACTTGGGACATGCGCGGCGGTCTGTTGGTGCTCAGTCAGCACATCAATGCAACAGGTAGGATTCTTGGAAGAGTTCGATATGTGGTGGATTTCACGCCGGAAGTTGCATTGCAGCAAATGACCTCGAAGAGAATTACCGATCGACAGGCGCGTGCTTTGTATTTTAATAACTTGGGCGTAGAGGCACTGATTACGAAGGACATGGAGGAGGCGCTGGACTATTTCAAAAATGCACTTTGGCTTGATCCTGATTTGTCGATAGCTTGGAACAACATCGGAACAACCTATAACCGTATGGAGTTGGCTGAGTTGGCTGAGTTAGCGGAGTATAGTTATAAAATGTCATTTAGTATTGATCGCAGTAATGCAATTGCGATTAGTAACCTGGCCAAGTTTTATGACGCTAGGGGAGATAGGGCGAGAGGTGACGAATACAGACGAGCCATAGAACGGTTCAATAATCGGAACCCTTATTATCATTACTCACAAGGCAATATCGCTTTTGTGAGTAACAATTACAGCCAAGCGCTACGTAGTTTCCGCCGCGCTTTACGTCTCGAGAATTCTGAACCAGACTTTCATATGGCCCTGGCCAGAACCTATGCAAGGCTAGGCAATAACAACAGTGCATTGGATTTTGCAAAATCGGCAGAGGAGTTGCTGGGCAATACCGAAATCTACCAGCCCAGCAATCAAAAAGTACGCTTTATCGATGGGGATACTATATTGAGGGTCGGAAGCCCGGGGTTAAGTGTCTCTCGACCTGATCGCCCTAGATCCAACGACGAGTAGATTAGTTCAGATCAGAGCCCTTTCAGTAACGTGCGCCTTCACTGCTACATCCGTTTGGCCACCGAATGACCAGCTTTCATTGATAAATCGCGATAACGCTTCCTGATTATTAAAAAAGGCTCCTCAGCTGATATCGACAGGGAATATGTAATTTTGCACTAGTTCTTTTACTAACCTAATTTGGTTGGTATCTCTCAGCGAGATTTTAGCGACCAGTCCACTCTTTGATTCCAATATTGCAGAGGCCGTACCAGCAATGGCGTTATCCTCCAGCAATTCTTGTAGAACTTTTTTGACAATCATTTGCCTGAGGGTTGGTTTGAATATTTTGCCAACAGCAGTTAATGGCAATGATTCGATAAATTCAATTCGCTTGGGAATCGCGGCACGTTCGGTGATTGTGTTTTGGCAGTATTCAATCAATTCAAGTTCGCTGAGCTTACTTTCTGGAGTTTTTACAACGAATGCCATAGGTAACTCACCTGCATATGGGTCAGGCAGTCCGATTGCGATTGAAACGAGAACTCCAGGGTGCTTATTTATGACCTCTTCAATTAGTTCGGGGTCGATGTTGTGACCGCTGCGAATTATTAAATCTTTGGCGCGGCCACAGAGGTACAAAAAACCCTCGCTGTCGAGATAGGCGAGATCTCCAGTATTGAACCAGCCATCTTCAATCCACGCGTCCGCGTTGTCGCTCTCACTCTTGTACCCATTAAAAACCTGCGGTCCTTTAACGAGGATTACACCGCTCTCGCCAAGTTCACAGTTTCTTAGTACAGAGGTGCCTTCGAGTTCAGCGATACGAATTTGAGCATAAGGCAGGCGCATTCCGACACTGCCAGGGGATTGTTCTAATGGTGCGCGCGATATGAGTGCCGTGGTTTCAGTCATGCCATAGCCATTGGCTACTTCAACATCGAATTTGCGTTCGAAACTCAATTCAAACGGGTGAGATAAGGGTGCTGCACCTGAGTTAATATTGGTCAGGCAACTGATGTCTTCATCGCCGACAGGAATCTCATTAAGTGCCATGAGCACCGTTGGAACGGTGGAAAAGCTTTTAACTTTAAACCGCGCGATGTGGTGCCAAAAATTTTTCATTGCTTCTGGCGATCGGAATCCGGCTGGTGTCATTAATACCACCCGATAGCCAACGCTTATAGCTGCCACACCCTGGATAATCACGCCATAGATATGGAATAATGGTAATCCACAGAGAATGGTATGGCGCTCCATATGGGCGGTATAGACTTGCATCAATTGGCCAATAAAAGCCATGTTACCGTGGGTAAGTTGGGCTAACTTAGGATGGCCTGTGGTGCCTCCGGTATGAAAATAGGCCGCAATCTGATCGGCACTAAAACTACGATTGCTGGTTAAGGTTGCACCGTCACAATCGGCAATTGCCGCGTTAAAATCGAGTAGCTGTATTCGATGATGGCTGTATTCACTTACATCTGAATTGGAGAATCCTTCGATATTTACACAGAGCAATGTATCTACTGATTCGATGTTTTCAACAGCTGCAGCCACTTTCTCCCAAATATTGGTGTAGGCTGAAGCGCCCAAACAAATAACCACTTTTGCTTGGGATGCTGTAATGATTGCGCTTATATGCCCGGCTTCCAGCATAGGATTTATAGGGTTAGCAATACCGGCCGCCTGGCTTCCCCAAATAGCATAGTGAGTCTGGGGTAAAATTGGCAGGATGATGGAAACGGCAGTGTTTGGGTTAACTCCAAGACGATTAAGAAGGTTAGCAGTGCGAGTAATATTTATTCCCAGTTGTTTAAAACTAACGCTGTGACTGGTTTCGTCGCGCGAGCCTTGTAGAAGAAATTCCAGAGCCGTGTCGTTGCCAAAGCGCGCCGCGCTATGCATCAAGAGATGGTAACTATCGGTATAGGGGAACTGTTCAAGTAGAGGGGTTTTTTCAAACTCCTCAATACTTGCGGTGGTTTCCATCAGAGGTTCTGCAACGGGTAAATCATGAGAATCGATCAATGGCTTAACGGCTCCTGACACTGCCCGGCATATTTAGGAATTGCATTCATTTCAGTGCATTTTATAACATAAATAAGACACTTCTTCTTGGCATACTTATTTCCTTGCTGTGTATTGTCGTGAGTTGCTATGCTGTACACTGGAAATTACATGAGGTCGCTTGAGGTTCGTGTTCAATGCCTTGGTAAAATATCCGAGTTAAATTCCTGCTAAAAATAGCCCTGAAAAAATTAGGGTTTTACTTGAGAGAACAATATGCGTATTAGAATTAAATTTATCTTGCTCGCCGTCACCTCCCTTTTTATCTCTGGATTGGTGATAGCACAGCAGTTACAGAAATCATCTGCACCTGGTGATGCTGCGGTTTATATCAGTTCGCCAGCCAGTGGCGCAGTTGTAGCGCCTACTTTTACAGTTGTGTTTGGATTGTCCGGCATGGGCGTGGCTCCTTCGGGAGTGGAAAGAGCAAACACAGGGCACCATCACTTGTTAATCGACGGCTCTACAATGCCAGATTTGGACGCTCCATTGGGCACGAGCGTGACCCATTTTGGTGGTGGCCAGACACAGACAACGCTAACCCTTGATCCGGGGACTCACACATTACAGCTGATTTTGGGAGACCATCTGCACCTGCCGCATCAACCTACTGTGGTTTCGGAAGTTATAACTGTAACGGTTAGATAACTGAAATTAGGCTAATTTAGTACCGATTCATATATAGGCTCGCAGTAGGCCTGATTTATGAATGGGCACTAATTACGGCGATTAACTGCAAGGTGGGCTAGTGCCGCCAGTGCGTCACGGTATTCAGAAGCAGGTAACTGTTCCAGGCAATCTAGCGCCTTTGCGGATTCTATTTCTGCGATGTGACGTGTGTAGTCCAGTGCGCCTGTCTGTTGCACAATCTCTATTACTTGCTGTAGTGAATTAACCGGTAGCTTGTCGGTGTTAAGACATTGCTTTATCAAGCTAGCCTGTTCAGAGCTGCCATTCGCAATGGCATAAATAAGTGGTAGGGTCGGTTTTCCTTCAGTCAGATCGTCTCCGATATTCTTGCCCATGGCTTCACTGTCGCCATCGTAGTCCAGCGCATCATCTATCAATTGGAACGCCATACCCAGGTGCATGCCGTAGTGTTGGAGTGATTCTTGCGATGCGGCTGCAGCGTTGGCGAGAATACTGCCACAGTGGGCTGCGGCTTGAAATAATATGGCGGTTTTATTACGGATAACATTCATGTAGTTGGATTCAGATGCTTCCGGATTGTGCTTGTTGATTAATTGCAGAACCTCAGCTTCGGCAATTTTGTTGGTGGTGTCCGCAATGATTTTCATAATTCGCATATTGCCGATATTTACCAGTATCTGGAATGCCCTTGAATACAGAAAATCACCTACCAGAACGCTGGAGGGGTTATTCCATTCACTGTTTACTGTGGGGCGCCCGCGACGTAACGTGGACATATCCACGACATCATCGTGCAGTAAGGTTGCCGTGTGGATGAATTCGATCACCGTGGCGAGGGGGATGTGCTGCTGCAAATTTGAACCGCAGCTTTTGGCGCTCAACAGTACCAAGATCGGGCGCAGGCGTTTGCCGCCAGCCTCAACAATATAATGCCCGATATTCTCAACCAGGGGCACATCAGAATGGAGTTGCTCGACAATATATTGATTGACCGCCTGAAAATCCTTCTCGACTACGGATCGAATTTCTTTGTACATAACATTACCGAGCTTTGTATCTAAAAGGCCCTATAGACAACGGGTCTATGGGGTTGAATAAATTAGTGTGTGCATGCTAGGGAGCCTGTAGGAGGCTGTCAAGGAGGCGCAGCTGAATGCCTTGATCCAGGGCAAGTATTTTAGCTTGTTCTTCAATGTGGGTTGCATCAGTTTGGGTTCCGGCTTCCGTTACCTGAATAGGGCTAGTATGCCGATTGTCGAACTTATGTTTATAAACGGGATTGAACCCGAATACCACTTGCCTCTGTGGTTACGATCCCGTAAACTGCCCGCCCCTATAGGAACAGACCAAATCCCACAGTAAATAGCCGATTAATCGCTAGAAGTTGGAGAAAGATATGTACGCGGTAATAGTAAGTGGTGGTAAGCAGCACAGGGTTGAGGAAGGCGAAGTCCTGAAGCTGGAGAAGTTAGAAGTTGCCACTGGTGAGAAAGTTAAATTCGATAAGATATTGATGGTCGGTGAAGGTGAATCGGTAAAAATAGGCACACCCTATGTGAAGGGCAGTCAGGTTACTGCGGAGGTACTGAATCAGGGTCGCGGCAAGAAAATACGAATTATCAAATTTAATCGACGTAAACATTTTCAAAAGAAGCAGGGCCATCGACAGTGGTTCACTGAAGTGAAGATCACTGGTATTAAGGCTTAAGGCGGCAGGAGTTAGACTATGGCACATAAGAAAGCGGGCGGCAGTACCAATAATGGCCGAGATTCGGTCTCCAAACGTCTAGGCGTAAAACTATTTGGCGGAGAGCAGGCAAAAGCAGGTAATATCATACTGCGTCAAAGGGGTACTCGCTTTCGCGCTGGCGAAAATGTAGGTATTGGCAAAGACCACACACTTTTTGCTAAGGCTGATGGTGTAGTCAAATTTGTTGTCAAAGGCCCGCAGAGTAGAAAATTTGTGTGCATCGAATCGACATAGGTTAACAGAGCTTAATCTCAAAAGCCTCGTCATTCGACGGGGCTTTTTTAGTTGTAATATTGCATTATCGGCCCTAAGTCAGGTTGCGAAAGATAAAAGAAATTTTCGGGTTAGCCCGAAAATCTTATAAGGTATCTGGACAAAAGAATATGAAGTTTGTAGATGAGGCGGAAATTTCGGTGGAGGCAGGCAACGGGGGCAGCGGCTGCCTTAGCTTTCGTCGTGAGAAATATGTGGAGAGGGGCGGACCCGATGGTGGAGATGGCGGTGACGGCGGTTGTGTTTTCCTGCAGACAGATAGTGCACTAAACACATTGGTCGATTTTCGATTCCAACCACGCTATCGTGCTGAGTCGGGTACCAAGGGGCAAAGCAGGAACTGCACTGGAAAAGGAGGCGAAGACTTAATTGTTAGAGTGCCCGTTGGTACCAGTGTTATCGATGTTGATACCGAAGAGCTACTGGCAGACCTGAACACGGCCAATCAGACGGTTATGGTTGCCAGAGGCGGTTTCCACGGAATGGGTAACACGCGCTTCAAATCCAGTAAAAACCGCGCGCCTCGCAAGATCACCAAAGGCACTCCCGGTGAGTCTCGTTTGCTACAACTGCAGCTCAGGCTGGTTGCCGATGTTGGATTACTTGGCTTGCCTAATGCGGGTAAGTCAACTTTAATCAGAGCTGTGTCCTCTGCATGCCCGAAAGTTGCTGACTATCCTTTTACTACACTAGTGCCCAGCCTTGGAGTGGTCAGTTTAGGAATGGAGCGTAGCTTTGTAATGGCGGATATTCCTGGCTTGATTGAAGGCGCATCGGAGGGCTCAGGGCTGGGTTTCCGTTTTTTAAAGCATTTATCCAGAACGCGATTATTGCTGCACTTGGTCGACGTTTTACCTGTTGATGGCAGTGACCCGGTTGAAAACGTAAGGCAAATAACGGCAGAGCTGGAAAAGTTCAGCCTCGCTTTGGCAAAAAAAGAGCGGTGGTTGGTTCTTAATAAAATTGACTTGTTGGACGATGCCGACAGAGTTGCATTAGTAGCCCGATTGCAATCAGAATTAAAGGGTACGGCAGTAATTCACGAAATTGCTGCCATCAGCGGGCAAGGCTGTCCTGCTTTGTGTGAAGGTTTGATGAAAGCTGTGGAGGAACATCAGGTTCGCCTGGCCGAAGATAAGGATTATGTTGCGGTTGAATTAGCCAATGGAAAAGAGATGGCATTCGAAATTCGCCGCAGCATTGAACGCACGAGGGCACCTAAAGCCGACGAGGCAGACGATGAAGAATTCTATGCGGAATAAACTCAAGAATGCACGCCGCTGGGTAATAAAAGTTGGCAGTTCGCTGGTTACTAACAATGGCCTTGGATTAGACAAAGGCGCCATAGCGCATTGGGCTGAGCAACTAGTAGCAATGCAGCAATCCGGTGCGCAGGTAGTTCTGGTTTCTTCGGGTGCGGTAGCAGAAGGTGTGGCCCGCTTGGGGCTGAAATCCAGGCCAAAGGCTGTACATTTGCAGCAAGCGGCTGCGGCGGTCGGGCAGATGGGCTTAGTCCAGGCTTACGAGAGCTGCTTCATGCAGCATGGGGTTCATGCGGCACAAATACTGCTCAGCCATGAAGACTTATCAGATCGAACTCGATATCTTAATACGCGCAGCACACTGGCTACGCTGCTTCAAATGGCGGTGGTACCAGTGGTGAACGAGAATGACACGGTGGCTACAGCTGAGCTGTGCTTCGGTGATAACGACACGCTAGCGGCTCTGGTTGCGAACCTGATTAATGCTGATGTTTTGGTGGTGCTCACCGACCAGCATGGGCTTTACAGTGCAGATCCAAGACACAATAGCGATGCTGAACTGATTAGCTTGGGTTCAGCTAAAGACAGTGAGCTGGCTAAGCTGGCTGGAACAGGCAGCAGTTTGGGAAGAGGCGGTATGCAGACAAAGCTGTCGGCTGCCAAATTAGCTGATAGGTCTGGCACCAGTACAATTATAGCCAACGGTGCGGTTGAGGATATCTTGCTCAAGTTGCGCTCAGGCGATGATATTGGCACGCTGCTGGTTGCCGATACCGAACCGGTAGCGGCAAGAAAGCAATGGCTGGCGGGCCAATTGGTTCTAAGCGGTACAGTTAAACTGGATTCTGGCGCAGTTAAAGTTCTCCAAAATGATGGCAAGAGCTTGCTGGCAGTTGGAATAAAAAGCGTTACGGGGCAGTTCGCCCGTGGTGATGTTGTGGCGTGTTTAGACAAGAGTGGCGAGGAGGTGGCGCGGGGTCTGGTTAATTATGATTATTTGGAAGTGAGTAAGTTGAAAGGTTCGAGTAGTAAAGAAATAGAGCAATTGTTAGGTTACGCAGGTGAGGAAGAAATAATTCATCGGGATAACCTGGTGCTGGTTCCTTAACCAAACTTGTTCAATTCGGAAATAGTGAAAGTTTGAATACAAATAAAACCGACTTAAGTCGGTTTTATCACATTGGGCACATGCATTCTACTTAAGCTTTTTGACCCGGGTGTTGAGTCTGCTTTTAAGTCGCGCGGCCTTATTTTTATGGATAATGCCTTTATCAGCCATCCGGTCAATTACAGGTACAGCTTCCTTGTAGGCTGCACTGGCCTGAGCTTGGTCACCTTCATCGACGGAAGCTTCCACCTTCTTAACGCAAGTTCGTACCATAGATTTGAAACTGGCATTATGACGGCGTCTGGTTTCGCCCTGTCTTGCTCGTTTTCGAGCTTGTGAAGAATTGGCCAACTGTAACTCCTCTTTGCTATTTCGATAGCACGTTATGTTTATAATAATGACTTTGTTGATTATGGAATGGGGCAAGCCGATCCCAAAAATAAGACGCGACACTATGCCGTTTTCGATGCTTGATGTCAATAGCACTGGGCGTCTTGGCTACCTGATCTCTCTCCGTCACGCTATAATGGCCTATCCAGATGATTTATGGATAGGCACTAATAACCGATAACCTTAATGGAACTAATCTGTGCGCTGTGCTGTCCTAATCAGACGCGCCCACGCGGTAATCGAGTCTAAAACCACATGGCAGCTGGAAACTCTGAAGTCGAGCAGAAACAACATCACCGTGCAAATAAGCCTGGCTTATTGAAAGCCAGTGGCGTTACCGGCTCTATGACCACTTTATCGCGTATTCTGGGGCTACTGAGAGACGTTGTTATCGCAAGGCTTTTCGGGCCAGGCGACGGTGCAGATGTCTTCTTTCTAGCCAATAAAATTCCAAATTTCCTCCGTAGACTGTTCGCAGAAGGCGCTTTTAACCAGGCTTTCGTCCCCGTGTTATCTGAATACCGTGCTACTCGGTCATTAGCGGAAGTACAGCAGTTAGTTAATTATGTGGCTGGCAGTCTCTCCAGCACCCTCTTCGTAGTTACGGCAATAGTCGTGGCCGCTGCACCATTGATTGCGGTACCACTGGCTTATGGTTTTACCGATGAGCCTGCCAAGTTTGAACTCTTTATCGAGATGTTTCGTATCACCTTCCCCTACTTAATGCTGATATCGTTGGCTGCATTTTGTGGGTCTATATTAAATAGCTATGATCGATTTGCAGTGCCAGCCTTAACTCCGGCGCTGCTAAATGTCTCGCTGATTGGCTGCTCGGTCTTGCTTAGTCCCCATCTGTCTTCCCCTGAGTTGGCATTGGCTTGGGGTGTTCTAATAGCTGGAGTAGGCCAATTGCTATTTCAACTGCCCTTCTTGGTTCAAATCCGTTTACTTCCCAAGCCCAAAACTGGCAAGTTTCACGAGGGTGTAGAGCGCATCAAGACTTTGATGATACCCGCTCTATTTGGCGTATCAGTGAGTCAGATTAATTTGCTATTAGACACTTTCATCGCTTCTTTTCTGGTTTCCAGTAGTGTGTCCTGGCTGTACTTTTCAGATCGGCTCATGGAACTGCCATTAGGGATCTTTGGCGTTGCCATCGCCACGGTTGTTTTACCTAGCCTATCTAGAAAACATGCTGAAGACTCGCTGGATGACTTCGGTCATACGCTGGACTGGGCCTTTAGACTGGTTTGTCTAGTAGCCATTCCTGCAACACTGGCGTTGATGGTTATTGCTGAGCCAATACTGGTTACCCTGTTTCAGAATGACAACTTTTCGGTCAATGACGTAATCCGTGTAACAAGCAGCTTGCAAGCCTATGCCTTTGGCTTGACAGCATTCATGGCGGTGAAAATTTTTGCACCTGGATTTTATGCAAGACAGGACACGAAAACCCCGGTTCGTATCGGAATTATCGCGATGGCTACCAATATGGTATTGAATATCGTGCTGGTTTTCCTGTTGGACTTGGCCTACGTAGGGCTAGCCTTGGCTACGAGTCTGGCGGCATTCGTGAATGCGGGCCTGCTGTTTGCCAGGTTACGCCGTGACAGGGTTTACCATTTTAAATCTGGCTGGCAGCGCTTCCTGCTCAGAATTATTGTTGCAAATGCATTCATGGTGGTTTTCCTGATTTTTTATGCCGGTAACTGGCAAGATTGGCTGGAGTGGGGTGGATGGCAGAGAGCCATGCAGCTCGGTGTGCTTAGTGCAGGAGGCCTTGCCATTTACCTCATTACCCTATTTGGGGCGGGTATGCGTTTTAGGCATATCTATCGCTGAATAGTACGATTGACTTGACTCAGGGGCTGGAAGTTAGGCATTGTGGCACAAGGATGAAACGAGTCTATTCCACAGAAAGTGTAGCCATGGCATGGCATATTAGAAATGTCCTGGAAAACAGTGCACTGCCTGCGGTGGTAAAAAATGAACAACTTTTCTCTGCGGTTGGCGAAATTCCCGTTACGGAATGTATGCCGGAAGTCTGGGTGCTAAATTCGGACGATTCTGGCAAGGCTGAGGCGCTCATCATACAACTTGGGCAAGATAGTGATACCTCAGCTGTAGAATGGATATGCGCTAGCTGCAACGAATCTAACGACGGCAATTATGATATTTGCTGGAGCTGCGAGTCCCCTGTTGCTGCGGATTAACCCAGGCTCGGTTTATGATTAGGATACTTTTTGTACTACTGATTTTGATAACAATACCTCGGCTAGTTATTGCAGAGGGTGAATGCGTGGTTTTGTTACACGGTCTGGCGCGGATCTCCAATTCCATGGGAGAGCTGGAAAGCAAACTGCAAAGAGCGGGTTATTCAGTCGCTAATGTTAGCTATCCCTCGCGTCGTCATGGTGTTTCAAGGTTAGCTGAAGATGCTGTGAGTCGTGGCCTTCAGCAGTGCCGGGCGAAGGCCTCAGATAAAATACATTTTGTTACGCATTCACTGGGTGGTATTTTGGTTCGCGCCTATCTGAACGAGCGTAGCCCCGATGGCATTGGGCACGTGGTGATGTTGGGGCCGCCGAATCAAGGCAGTGAGCTGGTTAGTCGACTGACTCGGATACCGGGGTTTGGATTTGTGATTGGTCCTGCTGGTGTAGAGCTTGATGCACGCACAGGCAATGTAGTGCCAGCGCTAGGCCCGGTTGGTTTCGATTTGGGAATAATCGCAGGGAGAACCAATATATTTCCGTTATTTTCTCTGTTTTTACCGGGTGAAAATGACACCATTGTTTCAGTAGAGAGCACGCGAGTTGATGGCATGAACCAACACCTAGTCTTGCCGGTAACTCATACATTTATGATGCGCAATAATGAACTCATCGATCATGTGATTCATTACCTGAAAACCGGCTCTTTTTTACCGAGCTAATGGCAGCGAAAGCTTTAGCGCATCAGACATGGTTACCACGCAATGTGCCATCTGGCTATCAAGCGCGAGACATGAACTTCCCGGTTACGGTGTTTACTTTGATGACTTCACCAGGGTTCAGATATTCAGGCACCTGCACCTCAAGCCCGGTGGATAGCGTTGCAATTTTACTCCGGTTGGTCGCTGAGGAGCCAGTAATGGCGGGAGGAGTATCCACAATCGCAAGGTTTACTGACTGGGGTAATTCAATCCCTAGTATATTATCATCCATAATGAGCGCAACAATACCCTCCAATTGCTCTACCAGATACTCAATTTGTCCTTCCAGTTGATCGCTGTTTACGCCGTACTGACTGTAATCTTTCATGTTCATGAAGTAGTAAGTGTCGCCATCAAGGTAGGAATACTGTACGCCAACTCGCGTGCAGTCTGCTTCTTTTAGCATGTCATCACCTTTGAATGATGAGTCGAGTTTTTGATGAGTTTGTAAATTATTAAAGCGCACCTTATACAGTGTTGAAGCACCTCTTGATGAGGGGCTCTTGGCTTCAAGTTGTTTGACAATATGAGGTGTGCCATTTAACTCGATGATCATTCCTCTTTTTAACTCGCTGGCTTTGGGCACGGCTTCCTCCTTGATTTAATAGGAGCGAAATTTAACTAAATCTGACAAAACTGTAAACATTTATGTAGAATTCCATCCCCTATATCGGTGGCGAAGTAAGTAGCTAAAATAACAATTTTTAAAAGTTAGAGTAGCTGGAATGGTTGAAAGAGTTAAAGTAATAGATGGCTTGCATATAGACGGTTTTGAGGAATTACCAGCTCCTGGCGCAATGAAAGATGAATTGTTGCTGGCAGGGAAGGCGCTGGAATCGGTGTTGAAAGGCCACAGGCAGGTTAAGGGTGTTCTAGATAGAACGGATTCTCGACTAATTGTGGTGGTAGGACCGTGCTCAATTCACAATATCGAAGAGGCGCTAGAGTATGCGCGGAAACTTAAACCACTTGCAGATGAATTGGCAGACAGTCTCGTGATTCTAATGCGAGTGTATTTCGAGAAACCGAGGACTTCAATTGGCTGGGAAGGATTAATCTACGACCCTCACTTAGATGGCAGTTACCGCATCGAGCAGGGCTTGCGTCTCGGGCGTCAACTGATGCTGGATATTGCTAAAATCGGCTTGCCAATCGCGGTGGAAGCACTGGACTTGATTTCGCCTCAATACCTTCAGGATTTGGTTACGTGGACAGCCATTGGCGCGAGAACTGCCGAGTCGCCCACCCATCGAAAACTGGCGAGTGGCATTTCCTCTGCCATTGGATTTAAAAACAATATCGACGGTAGTCTGGTGGTGGCAGTGAATGCCATTCGATCAGCTTCTGCCAGCAATAGCTTTATCAGTGTTACTGAGGAGGGTAAGGTCGCGGTTTTTCGAACCAATGGAAACTCACATTGCCATGTAATATTACGCGGCGGGACGGTACCAAACTTTGATCATAAGAGTGTTGTTGCCTGTGAAAAGGAGCTAGCTAATGCGGCGATGGCTGAGAATATCATGATCGATTGTAGCCACGGGAATTCGCAAAAACACCATGCCAATCAGCGGCATGTTCTCAACGACGTGGCGCAGCAGATTATCGACGGTAATCAATCTATTATTGGTGTAATGCTTGAAAGCAATTTGGTCGAAGGGAAGCAGGCTATCCCTGATGATCTGGATAAGATTCAATATGGAGTGTCTGTTACGGATGCATGTATCGGCTGGGAAACCACGGAAACACTGTTACGTGAATTTTCGAAGTCAGTGGACGTTATGCTTAAGTCCCGAACCGGATAAGCTATAGGCTGAAGTGATGAGCTGCTCCTTGCTTGATATGGATCAACGGGACAATCCGGTGGCCCTGTCTATAATCCGGCTTTGCAGGTGGGAAAGGGTTTTAATTTACCTGATCCTTGGTCGAGAGAGCAGTAAACGGGAGATAGATGCTTTGGCGCGGTTTAAACAATTATGGTTAGCTGTCGATTTGTGCCCCGCATCGGATGCTCTAATAGGTCGTGTTCTGGAAACTTGCTACGATGATTTGCCTAATCTTCGAGTGGTTCACGCTATCAAAGAAGGGCTTTATTTCCTATCCGAGGATAGCTTCAGCTCGGTCAGTAACGCCCAGCCACAACGCGCAAAATATCACACGCTAATTCGTATTCGTGAAATTTTACATCCAACATAGGCTGGAGATATCCAGTGACAGAATTCACCTAGTGTGTGGTGAGCCCGCTTTTAATATCAAGAAACTGGCCGGTGAAATAGCTGCTGACCTGGTAATCGTGAGAAGTCACAGCAAAGAGGAAAGCTGGCTGTAGTTCCCTTGGGGGACTACCAACTGTGTCATACAAGGAATTTCTGCTGACGTAATGGCGCTGAAGGTCTGACCTGGACCATTCACCTGCATAGCCAGTTCCACTAAGCCTAACCAGTTTCCAATACGGTTTTGAGACTGTTGGCCAGATAGGTGATGTTCTTGTCATTGATGCCGGCAACATTTATCCGGCTCGAATTTACCAGATAAATACTGTAGTCATTTACCAGTGATTGCACCTGATCAACATTGACTCCCAGAAATGAGAACATGCCTTTTTCTCTCTGTATAAAACTGAAATCCTGATCTACGCCCACAGATTGTAATTCTTTGACTAGCTGTGTACGTAGCCCATTTATTCGGTTGCGCATTGTGCTTAGCTCCTGATCCCATTCAATTCGCAGCTCCGAGTCATTCAAGATTAATTGCACGATTGCAGCACCATGGTCCGGTGGCATGGAATAGTTTGCCCGTGCTGCCGCCGCAATTTGAGTGCTTGCTACGCTAGCGCTGGCATAGCTATCACACACCACCGTTATGGCGCCGGTCCGTTCGCGGTAGAGGCCAAAATTTTTCGAGCAAGAGCTGACTACGATTAGTTCAGGAAGCGCACTGGCCAATAACCTGGTGCCATAAACATCCGCCTCAAGACCATCCCCGAGCCCCTGATAGGCAAGGTCGATAAACACGGTGAAGCCCTTTTCAAGTGCCAGGTCTTTAATTAGATCCCATTGAGCGTGGTCCAAGTCGGCTCCACAGGGGTTGTGACAGCAGCCATGCAATAAAACCAAGTCACCTTGGCTTACCTTGCTCAGGCATGCAATCATTTCGTTAAAGCGAATACTGTGGGAGGTGTAATCATAGTAGGGGTAGCTCTCGATGTTCAGACCAGCCGATCCTAATAATGGGGTATGGTTAGCCCAGGTTGGATCGCTGACCCATACTGTTGCATTGGGATTGGCTTTACGAATAAATTCGGCAGCCAGCCGAAGTCCGCCGCACCCGCCAGGAGATTGCACCGTTATACGGCGTTTGCCGAGACTGGATAACAGTTGGTCTCCAAATAAAAGCCGTGCTACCGTTTCATTGTAATTCGCATCACCAGCGGGACCGACATAGCTTTTTGTTGTCTGGGAATGAAGAAGTCTATTCTCTGCTTGTTTCACAGAAGCCATTACGGGAGTATTACCGTGCTCGTCTTTATAAACTCCGATACCTAGGTCAATTTTCCCTGGATTTGTGTCTGCATGGTAAGCGGCCATTAATCCCAGAATGGGGTCTGCTGGTAGGGGTTTTAGTGATTCAAACATGAGTTTTCTCTATTTTCTCTGATAAGCCTTGAGTGTGTTTTGTAGTAAGGATGCCCGGGTCATGGGGCCGACGCCACCGTTTGTGTAACTAATGAATGAACATTTGTCTTTTACGTTGTCAAAATCGACATCGCCAACATTCCTAAAGCCTGACTTCTTGCTGCTGTCAGGGATTCGTGTCTGTCCTACATCAATGACTACAGCACCTTCTTTTACCATATCGGCTGTAACAAATTCGGTCTTGCCAATGGCAACGATCAATATATCAGCGCTGCGGCACAATTCCGTCAAGTTTTTAGTCCGGCTGTGGGCGATTGTTACAGTGGCATTGCCCGGCTTCGTGTTACGTGACATAAGTATTGCCATGGGGGTACCGACAATATTGCTGCGCCCTAGCATAACGCAATGTTTGCCTTCGGTTTCTATATTGTAACGGGAGAGTAATTCCATTATGCCATTTGGTGTGGCAGAGATAAAAGTGGGCAGCCCGAGGCTCATATTGCCAACACTTTTCGGAGAGAAACCGTCTACATCCTTGTCCGAGTCGATAGCAACGATGACTTTCTGTTCGTCAATATGAGCAGGAAGCGGTAATTGCACAATAAACCCGTCAATTTCTTCGTCAGCATTTAGCCTCGCAATTTTATCAAGTAACTCCTGCTCGCTGATACTCGACTCAAAGCGAATCACGGTCGACTCAAACCCTACCTCTGCGCAATCCTTTACTTTAAAGGCGACGTAGTTTTCACTAGCCCCATCACTACCTACTAGAACGGCAGCAAGGTGAGGCGCGCGTCCCCCATCAGCCTTAATTTGTAATATCTGCTCAGCGATTTCCTGGCGAATCTTTTCAGCACAAGACTTTCCGTCGAGTAATTGCATGTTACTTAATCCGTATTAATTGCTAATGAGAGTGCTAAAAAACAAAAAAGGAATGGTGGATCCGAAGGAAATGCATAATAAACGAGTTGCGAATTTAGCTCAAGTGAGCAGCTGCTCAATTAATAGGAGATTCTGGTTTAGGGGATCAGCGTAAGCAGTATCAATTGGCCAGCTTCGATCAGTTGAGCAGAGCAACAAAGATGAGGTTCGCGGGTGGATTGCTTACCAATTGCCTGTATTTGGCATACTAGACCAGGGTTCTTTTGGTTCAAGCGATTGGCCATTTTGTAGCAGCTCAATTGAAATGTTGTCAGGTGAACGAATAAAGGCCATTCGCCCGTCACGGGGTGGGCGATTGATGGTTACTCCAGCATCCATCAACTTTTGGCAAAGAGTGTAAATGTCGTCTACTGCGTAGGCCAGATGGCCAAAATTTCTACCTTCGCCATATTCTTCTGGGTCCCAGTTATAAGTAAGTTCAACCTGGGCATCCTCATCGCCCTCAAGAGCTAAAAATATCAGCGAGAATCGAGCTTGTTCGAAATCGCGCCGCTCAATTTCTTTAAACCCTAGCTTATTGCAGTAAAAATCCAGTGATTTTTCAAGGTTGCTTACTCTCACCATGGTGTGTAGATATTTCATTGTCGTCTCTTGTTTGATTTGTTGAGGGCCAGATAAAATTTTATAGTTATGCCGTAAACCTTAGAATACCACGACTGACCTAATGCTTTTTCCCGCGTGCATTAATTCAAATGCGTCATTGATCTTTTCGAGCGGAAGCGTGTGGGTAATAAGCGGATCAATTTCGATCTTTCCGTTCATATACCAGTCGACTATTCGGGGCACATCAGTTCTGCCTCTGGCGCCACCAAAAGCAGTACCCTTCCACGATCTGCCAGTTACCAACTGAAAAGGCCTGGTTGAGATTTCCTGCCCGGCACCCGCCACTCCGATGATGTAGGACTCACCCCAACCCTTGTGGCAGCACTCCAGGGCCTGACGCATCGTATTAACATTACCGATGCATTCAAAGCTGTAGTCTACACCACCAGAAGTTAAATCTATGATGGCTTGGGTTACATCGTCCATGTTTGATGGGTCAATAAAGTCGGTCATCCCAAAGCGGGTTGCCAGTTCGATTTTGTCAGTATTGATATCGATGCCGATGATTTTGTCGGCACCCACCATTCTGGCGCCCTGAATCACATTGAGCCCGATTCCACCAAGCCCGAATACTGCAACATTGCTACCCGGTTCCACTTTGGCATCAAACGCGACCACACCCACTCCAGTGGTAACGCCGCAGCCGATGTAACACACTTTATCGTGCGGCGCATCGCTGCGTATTTTGGCCACCGCTATCTCGGGCAGAACCGTGTAGTTTGAAAAAGTAGAGCAACCCATATAGTGCAGAATAGGCTTACCTTCGAGTGAAAAGCGACTAGTACCGTCAGGCATCAGGCCCTGACCCTGAGTCGCTCGCACCGCTTGGCAGAGATTGGTTTTAGGGTGTAAACAGAAATCACAATTTCTGCATTCGGGCGTGTAGAGTGGAATCACTGTATCGCCAACCTTGACTGATTTAACGCCAGGGCCAATTTCCTGAACAATACCTGCTCCCTCATGACCGAGAATGGCTGGAAATACACCTTCAGGGTCATCTCCGGAGAGTGTGAATGCATCAGTATGGCATACACCGGTGGCTTTGATTTCTACTAAAACCTCTCCTGCTTTTGGCCCCTGCAGGTCTACTTCGACGATCTCCAGTGATTTCCCAGCTTCGAAAGCAACAGCAGCACGTGACTTCATAATTGTTCCCTTGTCATATTCATAGCCATTGTAAAAGACTCAAAGCTTTACAGGCAACACTGATAATTTCAGCCCTTACGGCGTTGCGAATGTTACACCATCATCAATGGGATGATGGTCGGTATGTCGCAGTAGCTGATTGCTGGAGCTTAAGCTCTGCAGCAGCTATCATCCGTGTTATGGCCAACCTTGGAGCATGCGCAATTACTTGCTAAGCAGGCTGAGCCGAAACCGCAGCGAACTAGTCAATTACAGTTCAGCTATACCAAGGCTGGTCTTAGTAACTTGCTGAAGCATTAATTATGGATTTTACAATTGCTATACTGGTAGTCTTCGTGGGTTCATATGTTCAGACGTCCATCGGTTTTGGACTAGCACTTATTGCCGCGCCGATACTGTTTTTTATCAATCCGGATTTTGTTCCTGCGGCAGTAACCGTTTCGGCGCTGACTTTATCATTGGCTATCTCACATAGTCACCGGCATCATATCTCATTCAAGGGTCTAAAATTCGCGATTATGGGCAGAGTACCTGGCACGGTTGCCGGGGGCACTCTGTTATTGTGGGTTGACCAACGCACGCTGGCACTCTGGCTGGGTATTTCAGTAGTTTTTGCGGTGGCGCTTACCCTCAAGCGTATCGCATTTAGACCGACTCCCCGAGTACTCTTTTCTGCAGGTTTTCTCTCTGGTTTTATGGGAACTGGTTCATCTATCGGTGGTCCGCCCATGGCACTAGTCTTACAGCATCAGGAAAGTGGATTTATCAGGGCAAATTTGGCGGCATTTTTTGTGGTTAGCAGCTCCATGTCTCTGACTATGCTTGCGGTGGTGGACAGATTCGGACTTCAGGAAATTAAGCTATCATTACCTTTAATGCCCGCAACGTTGCTGGGTTACTGGCTGGCAATGAAAACGCTGCATCTTATCTCCCATCAACATTTGCGTCGCGCCTCCCTCGTATTATGTAGTCTAGCGGGATGCGCCGCTATTGCTTCATACTGGATACAATTCTAACTAAGTCGCACACACGCTGAACTATGGCTATTTTGTTAATCCTTAAGTTACACTGTATTTGTAGTAGGAATCCCTGTTTGATTTTGAGGAGTACATTATGGAAGTAGATATACTAAAAAAAATTACGGCCATCGTCTTGATAGGCCTCTTTTCCCAATTCTCGATGGCAGACCAGGCCAGTGCGTCCAAGGCTATTGTTGATATTCTGATCGGAATGAATCACTTTGCTTCCGATACGCAGAAGGCTGAACTAATGGCCATCGCAGCCGATGATAGTTCGGGTAGAGGTTATATAGCGATAGCTAACGCTGTGCATGGTATTCAACATGCACCCACCGCTGAGGGTAAAGAGGCCATGACTAGAGTAATGGGCGCTGCCCAGGCCCCGGCAGAAGTTAAGGCGCTGGCGGAAATAGTACTAGGTTTTAACCACATGGCGAGTGCGGAAGCCCAGGCAGTATTGGAAGGCATGCGGTAGTAATTAATACCGACTGAGTAAAAAAGCCTCAATCTATAATGGAGAGAGGCTTTTTTATACCTGGAATTAGCACAGGGTGATTAAAGCAATTGACTAGCCGGCCTTGAAAGAAAAAAACAAACTAAAGGGAATACCGTTCTATGGCAGATTGGCCATTTGATACATCGCTGGAATCTTTTCGTCGTTCCGTAGTTCTGGAAGGGGAGCCATTCTGGCGTAGTGTTTTTGAAATGCATAAAGACAAGGTGCAAATCAAAAATGCAAAAGTTGCTATCAACAATTTAGAGAAAATATTTACAGCTACCTTTCGTCTTGCCAATACCAAAGGCTTTCAGGCAATGAGTTTGCGTGATCTAAGCAGTGAGACTGAAATTAGCATGGGCGGATTGTATGCCTACATCGGTAGTAAGGAAGATTTGGCATCGGTTATAGAAGGGGTGCTTAGAAAATATATTGATCAGGTGGTCGGGGGGTTAGCCAGCGATGATCTTCTGCCTGTCGAATGTCTAAATGCTTCTATTTTTGGTTCAGTTTATATGGCAGAAATATTGAACCCCTGGTATCAGTTCTGTTTTATGGAGCTGAAAGGATTGCCACGAGAACAGCAACAACAGGCAATGGATTTGGAGCTAAGGTTCGAGGCATTACTGATTGCAACGATTCACAAGGGCGTTGTGCAAGGGCAGTTTACATGCTGCCATCCAGAGTTGTTAGCTTCGCAGATAACGGCGATGTTGCAACAGTGGCATCTAAAGCATTGGAAATTTAAATTACGCAATGTTTCAACTCAGGATTACGCCAACTATGTGATGGAGACAGTGTTGGATACATTGAATTTTAATGCTGAATCTGATGGTTCGGTAACTAATGTTCAAAAATAGACTTAGGTATTTTCTGGATTTATACCTTTTTTGTTGGCGTAAAAACTCTGTATTTTAATCATATCTCCCTGTAATTCACCACTTGGGTGGAATAAATCGGCAATACCCGCTTCTTTTCTTGAGGTATCTAAAAAGCCTAGCAGGATTGGTACATTTGCATTGGATGCGATGTGATAAAAACCTGTCTTCCACTTCTCCACTTTGCTGCGAGTACCTTCTGGTGGGATTATTATAATTAGGCTTTCGTTTTTGCTGTATTTCCGAACAATATTGTCGACAACGCTATGTGACTTGTCACGGTCGATGGGGATTCCACCTAACCATTTCATCAATCCACCAAATGGAAAGTAAAAGAGCGTGTGTTTTCCCATCCAATATACCTGTAAGCGTAATTTGAGAATCACTAACAGCATTAACGGAAAGTCCCAATTGCTGGTATGTGGAGCGCCAATGAGCACGAAGCGTGGATTCTTTAATTCTTCGCCAATTGCTTTCCAGCCAATGAGTGTAAGAATACCTATTGCAAGAATGCGTAACAGGGGGGTGATGAGTGGTGTGGAAAAAACGGTGGTGCGCATAGTCTTAGTTTTAAATTGACCAGCTCACGATTATAACAGCAGAGTGGGTGCCCTCCTAACTGTTGCTAGCCCAGACATTGCGCCAATACATCCGCTGTAGGGTTTCGCGCCAGTCTATGTAGCGTACAAGTTCAGGCTACATAGGCATCTATTGCCAATAACAGGGCCTATTAGTAATGAAAGGTTACAGTAAAATACTCTTTGCGTTTCACCTGTACGCTGATGCAGTCAATATACCCGTGGGCGTTTACAAAGCGCTCTGGGTGATACGCGCTTAGGGTATAACCTCTATGACTGAGAGCATAACGACCAGGCTAAGCAACAACATCTTCAACATGTACGATGTCATTGTCGATTTCCGTAAGAGTTCTACCTGTTACCCCCCCCCGCCCAGGATAGGAGT
>CAVOCG010000020.1:0-28408 GCA_963694095.1 Gammaproteobacteria bacterium | reverse complement strand
GGAGTTATTTTCTCTCTCAGTAGGAGGGTTGTCCTTTGTACACATTCACTATAGTCACTCCGACAACAATCAAAAACAAACCAATGATTGACTGCCAATTTAGCGTCTGTTTGTAAAAAATATAACTTAAGAATCCTATTGAAAAAACACCCATTCCTGTCCAAGATGCGTAAATTATTGCTAGTGAAAGTTTTTGAGATAAAAATGATAGCAGATAAAAAGATATACCATACGAAACACATAAAACAGTACTTGGAAATGCTTTTGTAAAATTTTGCGAAGCTGGCAATAGCATTGTTCAAAAAACTTCAAATGCAATAGCAGCAAAAAGGATTAAGTATACATTCATTCTACAGTTAACTCGTATTTTCAAACAGTGAATAACAATTTTACCTATAAACCCTCAATTATCTTCTAAGATTAGGAAGTGGTGATTTTGTCAAATCTTCAATTGAAAGCTCATCATCGCCATAGATTTCTTTTTCAAACCATTCTATAAATTCTATGGATCTTGTATGTTTCCAATAATCCCATACCCTCCTGGCAATTGGTGCCTTCATAGTGCCAAGTTTAAGCATATGAATTCTCATATCTAAGTGTTCTTTATCAACAAACCCTTTTTGAACTTTTTTATAAGCATCAAAAATATCAACTAATACCATGTTGACAAAAATAGCAATTCTCCATTTTTCAGTATCATCCAAATTATCTTGAGCCCAATCTTTTGCTAGAAAAGCACTAAACTCTTTATCTTTGGCGGTATTAAAATATCTTTCATACATTCTTTGCGTTAATGAATGTCCAAATTGCGCTTTGGTTATTTCGTTTTGTTGGTGAATTTGAACTCCAAGATAAATAACTGATATCACAACCCCGAGAGCAGCAATAATCTGAACGACTAACAAAATTAAATCCGAATTCATAAATATATTACGTAATTCACTGTTATAAATTACTCCACAGTTACTGATTTGGCAAGATTACGAGGATGATCTACGTCCGTACCTTTCATTATTGCCACATGATAAGACAATAACTGTAGTGGGATTGTAAATACTATTGGACCGAGAATGCCCGGGCAATTGGGAACGTTGATAACTTTACAACTTTTGTCACTCCCATATTGAATGCTCTCGTCTGCAAACACAAAGAGTTTGCCTCCCCTAGCGCTTACTTCAGAAAGATTTGCCCTTAGTTTTCCCAGCAATTCATTGTTAGGTGCTACGGCGACAACAGGCATCTTTTCATCAACTAACGCCAATGGCCCATGTTTTAATTCTCCGGCCGGATACGCTTCCGCGTGGATATAAGAAATCTCTTTCAGCTTTAAAGCACCTTCTTTAGCCACTGGGTAATGAATCCCCCTGCCAAGAAACAAGGCATGGTGTTTGTTAGCAAATTGTCTGGATAACCTTTCTATTTCTTTATCAAGTTTCAGCGCTTTCGCTACCAGGGCCGGCAATCTACTCAGCTCTTTTACTAATTTTGACTCTTGGCTGGGCTCGAGGCCGGTGCGACGGGCCAGCACAATTGCCAACAATAATAGCAAGGTTAATTGTGTGGTAAATGCTTTAGTGGAGGCTACGCCAATCTCCTGTCCGGCCTGGGTAAGCAGACAGAAATCTGATTCCCGAATCAGCGAACTGGTTGCCACATTACAAATCGCCAAGCTAGCAACATACCCACCTTTTTTTGCAAACCTAAGCGCCGCTAAAGTATCCGCAGTTTCCCCGGACTGGGAAACGGTGACAAACAGCGTTCCCGGCCTTACGATAATATCTCTATATCGATAATCGCTTGCTATATCCACCTGGCAGGTTGTTTTTGCAATTGTTTCCAGCCAATATTTGGCGATCTGGCCGGCATGAAAGCTTGTGCCACATGCCACTATTTGTACATTTTTAATTTTGTCAAAAATCGCTCTGGCCTTTATACCAAATGCTTCTTCCAATACTTTTTCATCACTCACCCTCCCCGCCAGCGTATCGTGAATAACCTGGGGTTGCTCGTGTATTTCCTTGAGCATAAAGTGACTATAATCGCCCTTCTCTATTTCGCTGCCCGTGTGCTGAACAGTTATTACGGGTCTTTTTACTTTTCGAGAACCATGCCAAATTTCAATTTTGTTAAGGCCAACTCGCGCCACGTCACCTTCTTCAAGATAGATAAACCGATCGGTTACTTGTCCCAGCGCTAACGGATCTGAAGCGATAAAATTCTCACCTATGCCAACACCAATCACTAGCGGGCTGCTATTCCTAGCAACAATTATTTGGTCTGGCTGGTTCTTGTCGATCACACAGAGTCCGCAAGCTCCGTGCAACTTCTTAATAGTTGTTTTTACTGCATCCAGCAAACTAACTTTGCCCTGTTTTCTAGCCTGGAGTATCAAGTGGGCTATAGCTTCGCTATCAGTTTCTGTGCGGAATTTATATCCAGCTTTGATGAGCTTGGTTTTAAGCATTTCAAAATTTTCAATAATGCCATTGTGAACGATAGCAATTTGATCATCTGATGTATGAGGGTGGGCATTAGCCACACTGGGTTTGCCATGGGTCGCCCAGCGAGTATGGGCTATCCCAAGCTGACCTTTACTATTTGCCTTGCCTGCGGCAACGATCAGCTTTTTTACCTTACCAACGGTTTTAATTGTTTTTATTTTCTTACCACTTTTCCCGATGAGGCTAAGTCCTGCCGAATCATAACCCCTGTATTCAAGGCGCTTGAGACCTTCCAATAAAATACCTGAAACTTCTCTTTCCGCTATAGCTCCAACTATGCCACACATAATTTTTTGATTAGTCCTTTTTTACAGGCTTTTCCCAGCCGTCTATGTTCCGCTGCCTGGCTCTACCTAAAGCCAAATTTCCAGCAGGGACATCATTATTTATTGTTGAGCCAGCAGCAATAAAAGCACCATCCTCAAGTATAACTGGTGCAACTAATACACTATTGGAGCCAACAAAAACATCGTTACCTATTCTTGTTTTATGCTTATTTACACCATCGTAATTGCAAACAATTACGCCTGCTCCTATATTGACATTCTTGCCAAGCTCGGCGTCACCAATATAAGCCAAATGGCTTGCCTTGGATCCGCTACCTATAATCACATTTTTTATTTCCACAAAATTGCCTATCTTTACTTTATTTTTCAAAATAGTGCCAGGTCTAATTCTAGCGTAAGGCCCAATAACGCTCTCGGCGCCAATTGTCGCTCCATCGATATTGCTGCCACTTAATATTTCGACGCCTTGCTCTATGATCGCGTCTTTAATAATCACATTAGCGCCAATCTTTACACCGTCGGCCAATGTGACTCTCCCTTCAAAAATCACACCCACATCTATCTCAACATCTTTGCCGCAGGCAATATCGCCTCTTATTTCAATCCGTTGAGAATCGATTAAGGTAACACCTGCCTGCAGCAGCTCATTTGCTTTTTTCATTTGGTAATACCGTTCCACTAGGACGAGATGATGTTTGTCGTTGACACCTTGTACTTCAATTTCGTTTTCGATTACGCGGGTTTCAATGTCGCAGCCGTCATTAACGGCCAGCGCAATAATGTCAGTTAAATAATACTCATTTTGTTCGTTTTTGTTTCCAATACGGCTTATCCAATCGTTTAGCTTTTTGGCCGGTGCAGCTAACACACCGCTGTTGAATTCCTTGATGAGCTTTTGTTGCTGATTTGCATCTTTCTCTTCAATAACCTCTTTAACATGGCCACCCTCATCTCGAACAATGCGGCCTAACCCCGACGGATCATCTGTTGTTGCAGTCAGCAGCACCATGCTATTTGCGCTAACCTTAGCAATTAATTTTCTCAATGTGGTCTGTTGTATTAACGGGACGTCACCAAAAAGTATCAGCACAATACCGTCATCGCTCGTGGTGTCTATTCCCGGCAACGCCTGATAGACGGCATGCCCTGTTCCAAATTGCTGTTGTTGTGTTACCCATTGTAACTCAATGGGTAAATGCCGATCTTCAATATATTGTTTTACCCTTTCCCGGTCCGCTCCCACAACAACATGCAGCCGGGCTTCATCGAGCGCTGAAGCAGCAGCTATTACATGCTCCAGCATGGCCCTGCCGCCAACGGAGTGCAACACTTTGGGTTTGTCAGAATACATCCTGGTGCCTTTGCCTGCAGCCAGAATAACGACATTCAAGCTCATAAAGATCCCATGTTGCGATTGTTAAGCTAAGAGAGTATCAAAAAAGAAAGGCGCTATCACTGAGTGGGTGAGATTTCGTCTGACGAACAAAAAAGAAGGATTGTAAAAACGGCTTTGATTTTGCTTGTGAGGTTCCGTGAAAGCACGATGCGCTACCAAATACTTAGGTCTCTGCAGCTTCCCTCCCTCAGTGCTTCGCTTTTATTGCTGAGTCAGAAATATTTAGTAGCACAACGCTTGGTAGCTCGTGCCACTCGATTATTGAGGCGAATTGTTGTGGGGGGGATGTCTTTTGGGCTGTCTTATTTGCGCATTTGCCTCAGCGCTCGGAGCTGCGCCGCGGCCTCGGCCAATTGAGCAGCAGCAATCGAATACTCGAAACCTGCGCCTTGATTGGCAATAGCCTCTTCTGCATCTTCAACCGCCTTTAAGGCAGCGGCTTCATCCACATCGTCTGCGCGCTGCACTGTGTCCGCCAGAAGCGTTACGACGTCTTTCTGGATTTCCAAAAAACCCCCAGACACATAATATATTTCTTCTTCACCACCGCTAAGTATCAACTTTACCGGGCCAGGAATCAGACCGGTCAAAAGTGGGGCGTGGCCAGGCGCTATGCCGAGATCACCGAGAGATCCTGCGGCAACAACCATCTCAACCAGCCCGGAGAAAATGCTCTTCTCCGCGCTTACGATGTCGCAATGCATTGTCATGGCCATCGGTGTATACCCTCTTCCTGTAACTTAACGGTTACCGTATTAAATCAAGATAGCTTTTTATAGCGTCTTGGCTTTTTCTATTGCTTCTTCAATTGTGCCTACCATGCTGAAGGCTTGCTCTGGCAAGTGGTCATAATCCCCAGCCAGTATGCCCTTAAAGCCCGAAATAGTGTCTTGTAGTGAAACATATTTGCCTGGCGTGTTGGTAAACACCTCTGCCACAGTGAAAGGCTGAGACAAAAATTGGGAAATTCTACGTGCTCTGAACACGGTTTGCTTGTCTTCATCAGACAGCTCATCCATGCCCAAAATAGCGATGATGTCTTTCAGTTCCTTAAATCGTTGCAGAACTGTTTGCACACCACGTGCCACGTCATAATGCTCCTGTCCAATAATCAGGGGGTCGAGCTGCCTTGACGTGGAGTCCAGCGGATCAACCGCAGGATAAATACCCAATGAAGCGATATCACGTGACAAAACGACCATCGCATCCAAGTGAGCAAATGTGGTTGCTGGGGAAGGGTCTGTCAGGTCATCCGCAGGTACATATACCGCCTGGATTGAAGTGATAGAGCCATCTTTTGTCGAGGTGATTCTTTCCTGCAGCGCGCCCATTTCCTGTGCCAGCGTTGGCTGATAGCCCACCGCTGAAGGCATCCGACCCAGTAATGCTGAGACCTCGGTACCCGCCAATGTATAACGGTAAATATTGTCGATAAAAAGCAGTACATCACGACCATCATCACGAAATTTTTCAGCCATGGTCAAGCCGGTAAGAGCAACTCGCAATCTGTTACCTGGTGGCTCATTCATCTGGCCGTAAACCATTGATACTTTAGATTCGCCTTCCAGATCGATTACGCCGGATTCCTGCATTTCGTGATAAAAATCGTTGCCCTCACGAGTCCGCTCACCAACACCTGCAAACACTGACAAGCCGCTATGGGCCTTGGCAATATTGTTAATCAATTCCATCATGTTAACCGTCTTGCCCACGCCGGCACCGCCGAACAAACCCACCTTACCGCCTTTCGCAAATGGGCAAACCAGATCGATTACTTTAATACCGGTTTCCAGCAGTTCGTTACTGGCAGAAAGCTCTTCATAGGTAGGCGCATCACGATGAATTGGCATTCGCGTTTTCTCGCCAATCGGCCCACGCTCGTCGATGGGACGACCCAGTACATCCACGATACGGCCAAGGGTTTCCTCGCCGACCGGGACCGAAACTGGCGCACCAGTGTCATCAACATTCAGGCCGCGACGCAATCCTTCTGTGCTTCCCAGGGCAATAGTTCGTACAATGCCATCGCCCAGTTGTTGTTGAACTTCCAGAGTAATTTCCGTTCCGTCAACGTTTAACGCGTCATAAACACGGGGAACCGTTTCCCTGCTGAACTCAACATCGATTACAGCCCCGATAATTTGAACTATACGCCCGCTACTCATGTCCGCTTCCTCTTAATCTGTGGCACTTAATCTAAAATTATTTCTGTCGTGTGCAGTTAAACCGCTGCTGCGCCACTTACTATTTCTGACAGTTCCTGGGTAATCGCTGCCTGCCTGGCCTTGTTGTATACCAGTTGTAGGCCATCGATTAGATCGCCCGCATTGTCTGTTGCGCTCTTCATCGCGATCATTCTTGATGCTTGCTCACAGGCATTATTTTCTACTACTGCCTGGTAAACTTGAGATTCTATATAACGCTCCAACAAGCCATCTAAAAGCTCTTTGGCATCCGGCTCATACAAATAATCCCAGTGGTGCTGCAAATCTTCTTCATCTGATGCTAACAGAGGCAAAAGCTGCTCAACTGTCGGCTGCTGCGTCATCGTATTGATAAAGCTATTACTAATTACCTGCAGTTGGTCAATTTCGTGGTTTTCAAATTTATCCAACATCACTTTAACTACACCGATAATATCCCCGACTTCTGGTGAATCACCGATGTTTCTTACCGATGCTAGAACATTGCCGCCGTAGCTATTGAAAAAGGTTGCAGCCCTGCCGCCAATTAAGCAAAGGTCTATTTCAACGTTGCTGTCATGCCAGGTTTTCATGGATCGAACCGCCGCCTTGAAGGCATTAATGTTCAAGCCCCCGCAAAGACCCCGGTCGGTTGAAACCACGATATAGCCGACTCGCTTTACGTCACGTGTATCGAAATACACATGCCTGTACTCAGGTGTAGAGTTCGCTATATGCCCGATTACAGATCGAATCCGGTCCGCGTACGGTTTACCCAAGCGCATACGGTCTTGGGCTTTGCGCATTTTACTGGCAGCAACCATTTCCATCGCACTGGTGATTTTCTGAGTGTTTTTAATACTCGAAATCTTGGTTCGTATTTCTTTTCCGCTGGCCATTGCTCAATCTGATCTCTTGAAGTTAGTAGGGCTTTTTACCAGGACTGGGTTGCTTTAAATTTATCCAGGGCAGCCTTGAACTGAGCTGCGACGTCATCATCGTAGTTACCTGTCTTGTTAATCTCGGCTATAAGATCACCATATTCGCCGTTCATGAAAGACAATAGCGAAGCTTCAAAGTCCAGGACCTTGTTAAGCTCGATGTCCTGCAGATAGCCTTCGTTTGCCGCGTAAAGAACTACACCCATTTCCGCTACAGACAAAGGTGAGTACTGCTTTTGCTTCATCAGCTCGGTCACGCGCTGGCCATGTTCGAGCTGGGATCGTGTTGCATCATCGAGGTCAGATGCAAAGGCTGCAAAGGCTGCCAATTCTCTATACTGGGCCAATGCGATACGAATTCCGCCACCCAGTTTTTTAATGATCTTGGTCTGGGCTGCGCCACCCACCCGTGATACCGAGATGCCTGGATTCATTGCTGGGCGAATACCCGCGTTAAATAAATCCGTTTCCAGAAAGATCTGCCCGTCTGTAATGGAAATAACATTGGTTGGCACGAAGGCAGAAACATCACCAGCCTGGGTTTCAATAATCGGCAACGCGGTTAATGACCCCGTCTTGCCCTTTACTTTGCCGTCTGTCATTTTTTCTACGTAGTTAGCGTTCACTCTTGCTGCACGCTCTAGAAGGCGGGAGTGTAAATAGAAAACGTCGCCTGGATAAGCCTCACGTCCAGGTGGCCGGCGAAGCAACAAGGAGATCTGTCTGTAGGCCCAGGCCTGCTTGGTCAGGTCATCATAAATAATCAGAGCATCTTCACCGCGGTCTCGATAATACTCGCCCATCGAGCAGCCTGAATAGGGGGCGATAAACTGCATGGATGCAGGGTTTGATGCGGTGGCAGCAACCACAGTGGTGTATTCCATCGCGCCATGCTCTTCCAGCTTGTTGACTACGTTAGCAACCGATGAGGCTTTTTGCCCGACGGCTACATAAACACATTTAATGCCCTTGCCTTTCTGGTTGATTATGGTGTCAATTGCCACGGCGGTTTTGCCCACCTGGCGGTCGCCAATAATCAGTTCCCGCTGGCCACGCCCGATAGGCGTCATGGCGTCGATGGATTTAAGCCCGGTTTGCACTGGTTGAGAAACGGATTGCCTGTCAATTACGCCTGGTGCCACTTTTTCAACAGCTGCAGTTAATTTTGCTTCAATCGGCCCCTTTCCATCAATTGGTTTGCCCAAGGCATCAACAACACGACCTTCAAGCTCTGGGCCTACCGGAACTTCCAGAATACGCTGGGTACACCGGCAGGTTTGCCCTTCTTTAAGGGAGAGGTAATCCCCCAAAACCACTGCACCAACGGAGTCGCGCTCGAGGTTCAAGGCCATTCCGTATAAGCCTCCCTCGAACTCGATCATTTCTCCGTACATCACCTCTGCCAGGCCATGGATGCGAATAATACCATCGGACACGCTAACAATAGTGCCTTCGTTCTTGGCTTGCACCGATGTATCGAGGCTATCGATACGTTGTTTTATGATTTCACTGATTTCTGCTGGATTCAGTTGTTGCATGCTTTTTTCCTTGTTCCTGACTGATTCAGGAATTCATTGATTCGGCCAGTTTGGACAGTTTTCCTCGGATGGAGTTATCTATAACAGTATCTCCCGCCCGAATTACTGCGCCGCCAATTAAATTCTGGTTAACACGGGTGGCCAATTTGATTTCCCGCTGTAATCGGATCTTAAGTGCCTGTGCTAATTTGTTTGAAACATCTAAACTGATTTCAAACGCCGTGGTAATTTCCACGTCAATTGATTTTTCCTGATTGGCCTTCAGGATTTCAAATAAAGTTGAAATTTCTGGCAACAAACTTAAGCGCTTGTTCTCGGCAAGCAAACGGATAAAATTCTGGCCCTTGTTATCAAGCTCGTCACCACAGATGCCTATTAATGACTCGGCTAATTGTTCTGCGGCCAGTGCTGGTGAAGATAAAATCGCTGCAACGGAGTCATGCGCCGAAACAGAGGCGGTAACCGCCAACATCTTCGACCAGCTCTCCAAGCTATTATCCACCACAGCCACTTCAAAGGCTGCTTTGGCATAGGGTCTTGCTAATGTAATCAATTCTGCCATTTTATGTTTTCGTCATTCTGGATTAAGCTGTCGATTAAAGCTCTGATGCCAGTTTGCTGAGCATTTCTTCATTTGCCGCCTGATCCACAGATGACTCCAGTATCTTCTCAGCACCAGCAATAGCTATCGCTGAGACCTGTTCTCGCAAAGCTTCCTTGGCCCGGTTCATCTCCTGCTCAATTTCAGCATTCGCCCCGGAAATAATACGCTGCCCTTCTTCCCTGGCCTGATCCTTCGCCTCGTCCACTATCTGAGTCCCGCGCTTATTCGCTTGATCAATAATGGTGGCTGCTTGCACCTTTACTTCTTTTAGCTGTTCGACAACTTTCGCCTGAGCCAGCTCAAGGTCTTTCTCACCACGGGCGGCGGCCTCCAGACCATCGGCTATTTTCTGCCTGCGGTCGTCGAGTATGTTGGTGAACAATGGCCAAACTTTGGATTGGCAAAACCACCAAAACACAAAGAAGGCTACTGACTGCCCAATAAAGGTTAAATTAAAATCCACGGCGATTTCTCCCGCTGTTCAATTTGATGAACTAGCCAGCTAGCGTAGCAAGGTAAGGGTTGGCAAAGGTAAACCACATACCAATACCAATACCAATCATGGTTACCGCATCAATCAAGCCGGCCACCAGAAACATGCTGGTTTGAAGCTTGGGAGCCAATTCCGGCTGCCGTGCTGAACCTTCCAGGAATTTGCCGCCAAGGATTCCAAACCCAATAGCGGTACCCAGTGCGCCCATTCCCAGTACAAGCAAAACGCCCAGTACCGTAAAAGACAATATCATTTCCATTTTCTTCTCCAGATTTTCTTCAGTCGATAGTAAAAAATTTAATGTTCGGCCGTTTCATGTGCTGCATTGAGATACACAATGGTTAACATCATGAACACAAATGCCTGCAGTGGTATCACCAAAAGATGAAATACCGCCCAAATAAAGTAAGCCGGTAATTGATATGCGCCAAGCAGTGATGCTATTAGCAGAAACAACAGCTCGCCCGCATATAAATTGCCAAACAGTCGTAATCCCAGCGAGATCGGCTTGGCGAACAGCGTTGGGACTTCAATTATAAGATTGAAAGGAAGCATCCACTTCCCAAAGGGATGAAACGCCAGTTCGCTGAGGAACCCACCAAGGCCTTTCCTTTTTATACTGTAGTAAAGAATCAGGGCAAATATGCTGATTGACATGCCCATGGTGATATTAACATCGGTAGTGGGCACAATTTTGAAGGACATGTGCTCAAGCCCGAATACGTGCTCTCCTACCAATGTGGCCAGCCCGGTGATCCAGTCTACTGGCACCAGGTCCATGGTGTTCATCAACAGCACCCAAACAAAAATTGTCAGAGCCAGAGGCCCTATCAGGGGGTTCTTGTAGTTGAACCCTTCACCAACTCGCGCATCAACGAATTCAAAAATGCTTTCTACAAAATTTTGTATCCCGCCGGGGGTGTCTGCTGTAGCCCGTTTGCCCACATATCGAAAGAACAAGAGAAACGCTGCACCAATAAAAACAGACCAGCCTAGAGTGTCTACATGAACTGCCCAAAAACCCATTTCAGCAGCTTCTTCGGGTGTATGTGCTATACCCCAATGTCCATCCACATGCTTCCCATACGTCAAATAAGACAGATGGTGCTGGATATATTCCTGAACGGTTTGACCCTCAGCGCTGTGTTCCGCTACTGCTAACTCTGCCATGGAAAGACTCTACGTTTTATTGCTTGATGGGCTGTATATGATAAGCCCTGACATCATCACCCCAATAAAATGGGCAATTACGAACCCAAGTATTAAGGCTATTTCATTCAAACTGGTAATAAGAGCAAAACTCAGGGCAAACAACACTAACGTGATGATAATTTTCCCTAGCTCGCCTTTCATAAAACTCTTGACGACTTTTTCCGCACTACGCGCCCCCTGATACCGGAACGCATGCAATGCAAAATAACTGTTTGGTAAAGCACTGATCAAACCGCCAAGCAACACAGAGTAAGCGGTAATTGTGCCTAAAAATATCAGAGAAACTACTGAAATAAAGAGCGTAATAGCCAATTGCGCTACGATCACTTTATAAACTGGTGGGGCCTTCAAATTTGACATTGTCACTTAGCAGCTGAATTCAGCCTAGCACCCCACCCGCACCTCTAATAAACGCCTTTTCATGTTATGGCGATCAAAAAGCATGCGCATTATAGGGAGTTTAAGGCGCCTAATCAACTGCGCCGGATCATCAATTTATGTGGGCGAGGATACCGTCTAGCTCGTCCAATGAGTTGTATTTTAGAATAAGCCTTCCTTTGCCCTTTGCTGTGTGCTGAATTAGTACCTTGGCGCCCAGTTTATCCGCTAGGTTTTCCTCAAGGTTCTTGATGTCAGGATCAATACCAGCGCTCTCTTTCTTGGTTCCACCGCCAGCAATCAATCGCCTTACCAGCGATTCTGTTTGGCGCACAGAGAGACCTCTTCCTGCAACAGTTTTAGCAGCTTCCGATTGCTGCATGTCTGGGAGTGACAATAAAGCCCTCGCATGGCCCATCTCCAGATCACCGTGTTCCAACATGCGGCGAACAATCAGGTTCAGGCCTATCAACCGTATTAAGTTGGTCACAGTAGCTCGGGACTTACCAACCGCATCAGCCACTTCCTGCTGGGTTAGCTCAAATTCGTCCTGCAACCTCTTCAGAGCCATGGCCTCCTCAATCGGGTTGAGGTCTTCCCGTTGAATGTTTTCGATGAGCGACATCGCGATTGCCGCCTCATCGCCCACCGGCTTGATAATGGCAGGAATGGTGTCCAGCCCGGCTATCTGGCTAGCTCGCCAACGCCGCTCACCAGCTATGATCTCGTATTTGTCAGATGTTATTGGACGAACCACAATTGGCTGCATAACGCCCTGGTTACGTATAGAGCTAGCCAACTTTTCCAGCGCATCTTCGCGCATGTCAGTTCTGGGCTGATATTTTCCGCGCTGAATCAGGTCGACAGGAATGTTTCTTAAATCTCCATCTCGGTCCTCATCGGTTGCGTTCGGCACGGGTCGTTCCTTTGGCTTTCCGAGCAGACTCGCCATCGTTTCATTGCCGCCGCTAGATAAGAGAGCATCCAGCCCCTTTCCTAGCTTTCTCTTTTCTGTCATACGAAGCACCTTGAATCAAATAGTGGCAGGTTTTTCACGCTACCCAGATGCCCTGGCTGCCGCCTCGTCATCTCGTCTTAATAGCTCGCCAGCTAGTGCCAAATAGGCTAAGGCCCCTCTGGACTGCCTGTCATATTTAATAACCGGCTGGCCAAAACTTGGGGCTTCAGCAAGTCTAACGTTTCTTGGCACTACCGTGCGGTAAACGATATCCCCAAAATGACTAAACAATTGCCCGTTAACTTCTGTTGTCAGCCTATTTCTCGGATCATACATGGTTCGCAATATGCCTTCGATTTTAAGCTTTGGATTCAGCTGATCTCGTATCGCAGCAATGGTTTCCATTAATGCTGAAAGCCCTTCCAGCGCATAATATTCACACTGCATAGGGATTAAAACGCCATCCGCTGCTACCAACGCGTTTACCGTCAGCATATTGAGTGATGGAGGGCAGTCTATAACGATAAAATCATAGCGCTCCCGCACCTGGTTAATGGTGTTTCGCAGACGCAGTTCCCGGCCCTCTACCTGCATCAATTCCACCTCGGCAGCAACCAGGTCACCGTTCGCTGGCAACAAATCATAGTCCGCGTTTTCAGGGTGAACCACAACGTCTTCAAACATAGCCGCGTTGGTGAGAATGTCATAAACAGAAGTGGTTAAATTTGATTTATTCAGCCCGCTACCCGTAGTGGCGTTGCCCTGAGGGTCCAAGTCAATCAACAGCACTTTTTTCTTAGTTACTTTGAGGGAGGCTGCCAGGTTTACTGAGGTTGTGGTTTTCCCTACTCCACCTTTTTGATTGGCTATTGCTAAAACTTTACTCACTGTATATATCCCAATCTTTGCTCTTCAGAATTTGATTTGAGGTTTACCTAAGTCGCGCTCCTAGTCTTTCTCGCGCATCACTTCTACTAAATGTCTCTGGGATTCACTGCCGGGAATTTCAAGCTTGACCACCTTCGTAACAATATAACCCGGAGGCAGGCTGTTAATTTCTTCCTGCGGGTAGTGCCCCTTCATCGCTAGCAGTTTACAGTCATAATCGAAAAACTGTTGTGATTTATTTACCACATCCTCAAGAGAGGAAAAAGCACGACACATCACCATATCAATTTGCCGGTTACTTTGAAAGTGCTCTATCCGACTATTTTCGATCGCCACGTTCTCCAGCCCTAAGGTCAGTTTAACCTGGAATAGAAAGCTGGTTTTCTTGCCATTACTGTCGACCAGAGTGAAGTGTTTATCTGGATATAAGACCGCTAGCGGTATACCCGGTAAGCCAGCTCCAGAGCCAATATCAACTAATGTAACACCGTGCAAATAGGGCCCCAATGCCAAGCTGTCCAGCAAATGTTTTGATACCATTTCCTGCTCAACTGTGATTCCCGAAAGATTAAAGCTGCCGTTCCACTTAATCAATAGCTGAAGGTAGGCTAACAATTGGTCGAGCTTTTCATCAGTGCACTGCAAGTCTAGTTGCCTGATACCAGCACTGAGTTCTGCTTTTAGATTATCAGTCACCTTCACAATTCCAGAGGATGACTCAAACAGCTGCTTTGGTTTTGCTAGCGCGGTTTTTTTTCAGATAGATAAGCAGTAGGGATATGGCGGCTGGCGTCATTCCTTGAATTCTGCTAGCCCGGCCAATATTTCCTGGCCTAACCTCTAGCAGCTTTTGCATCAGTTCGTTTGATAAACCATGGGTTTGTTGGTAGTCGAAGTCTTCGGGTATCTTAGTGCCTTCCTGTTTTTTGAGCTGTTCAATTTCAATTTCTTGTCGATCGATATACCCCTGGTATTTGATTTGAATTGCTACCTGGTTTCCAACAGCCTCAGCTTGCAAGCTTATATCTTTACCCTCGTTTGCAGCCATACAAAGCGATTTGTAATCCACTTTCGGTCGCGCCAACAAATCCGCCAGGCTATATTCGCGGGTAATCGGTTTTTCCAATAGCTGGTTAATATGCTCGGACTTTGCTGTGCCTGGCTGCACCCAGCTGCTTCGCAAACGGCTTAATTCCTGTTCTATTTTTGTTTGTTTTTCACAAAAATAACTCCATCTAGCCTCACCCACAATACCCAGGTCTCTGCCTATAGAGGTAAGCCGCAAATCAGCATTATCCTCTCGAAGCGACAAGCGGTATTCGGCCCTGCTGGTAAACATGCGATAAGGCTCATTGGTGCCAAGTGTTATCAAGTCATCGACCAGCACGCCGAGATAGGCCTGATCTCTTCGCGGGCACCAAGACTCTTTTCCACGGGCAGCCAAACCCGCATTCAATCCAGCTAGCAAACCTTGTGCCCCCGCTTCCTCATAACCTGTGGTGCCATTGATCTGGCCAGCAAAATACAAACCTTCTATGAATCGGGTCTCCAACGAATACTGCAAGTCTCTGGGATCAAAGAAATCGTACTCAATAGCATAACCCGGCCTGGTGATATGTGCTTTTTCAAAGCCTTTGATTTGCTGAACCATTGCCAGCTGCACGTCAAACGGCAAGCTTGTCGATATGCCATTGGGGTACAATTCGTTAGTTTCCAGTCCCTCAGGCTCAACAAATATTTGGTGTGAGGATTTATCAGCAAAGCGCATTACCTTGTCTTCTATCGACGGACAATAACGCGGTCCGGCACCTTCGATCGCACCAGTGTACATAGGGGACCGGTCTAACCCTTTCCGGATAATCTTATGGCAAGCTTCATTAGTGGAGGTAATGTGGCAGCTAACCTGCTTTGGGTGCTCAGAACCATTGCTTAGGAAGGACATAGGGGGTGTTGGCTTATCACCTTCTTGTATCTCCATAACCGAAAAATCTACCGTTCTTGCATCAATACGCGGAGGAGTCCCGGTTTTTAGCCTATCTACTCGAAATGGTAATTCCCGGAGCCTGGTAGCCAAAGCGATAGCCGGCGGATCGCCGGCTCTACCGCCATCACTGTTTTCCAAACCAATGTGAATCTTTCCCCCAAGAAAAGTACCCGTAGTAAGTACTACTCGCTCTGCGTTTATTCGCAGGCCCATCTGGGTAACCACCCCGCTTACTTTCCCGTTGTTAATAATCAGGTCATCTACTGCTTGCTGGAAAATATCCAGACAAGACTGGTGCTCCAGAATTTTACGGATTGCTGCTTTATACAGTACACGGTCCGCCTGAGCCCTGGTTGCTCTAACAGCGGCACCCTTACTCCTATTCAAAACCCGAAATTGAATCCCGGCTAGATCTACTGCCTGCGCCATAGCGCCACCCAACGCGTCTATTTCCTTTACCAGATGACTTTTGCCAATTCCTCCAATTGCTGGATTACAAGACATCTGGCCAAGGGTTTCTATGGAATGGGTAACCAACAGCGTGCGCACACCCTGGCGCGCAGAGGCCAAGGCCGCCTCGGTGCCAGCATGGCCACCACCAACCACGATCACTTCATATTTGCTCGTTTGTTCCATAACTTAATCAACTGTGCCTGATAGCAAGGGCTGGCAAGTATACGCCCTTACTACTTTAAAAAAAACGTTATAAACAAGTACATAATTATTAATTATTAATTAATATATTATATATAGTAGTTATGTCTTAATCTTATTATTAATAGTAACAGTATTTTCTGTGGAAAATCCGATATTTATCTAATTAATCAAAGTGTTAATGGAATGACAAAGTTATTGATAAGCTATTAAGTAACGGCTCGTAACAGGTTTACTTGTTGTTGAAAAGAAACACACCCTTCCCTTAGAAAAAAAGATAGTTTGATTAATACAGTACTTATCAAGTAAATTCCACGGGTTACCAACAGGGTCACTTACCAACGCAAAAGCTGGAAAATATTTCCCCCAATAAATCATCACTGGTAAATTCCCCTGTAATATTCCCCAGGGCTCTTTGAGATAACCGTAAATCTTCAGCAACCAGCTCAATAGCGCCTTGTCCTTCCAATTGTTGCAGTGCTGAATTTAGAAAGGATCTGGTTTCTGTTAAAGCATCGAGGTGTCTGCGGCGCGCACTAAATACGCCCTCCTCTGTTGAGTTAAAGCCTACGACTTCCTTTAAGTGCTCTATCAACAAATTCATACCGAGTTTTTTTTGAGCAGAAAGGTGAATCAATGACAAGGAGTAATTTTCTATCAATACAGTATCTATAGTCGGGGGGTGGTTTTCCAACAGATCTATTTTGCTAATTACGACAGTTGTCTTGCTCAAAACATTTGCACTTAATTCATTATTAACCGACAGAATTCTAAGATGATCGGCTAATTCATCCTGTTCTTTTTTGTAATCGACCCCATCCACTAGCAAGAGGATTTGGTCGGCTTGTCCGATAGCAATAAGCGCCCGCTTAACGCCCTCTTGTTCGACCAGATCATCACTTTTCCTCAAGCCCGCGGTATCCACAATATGTACAGGCAACCCGTCGATTTGTATTTCCTCTACCAGAGTGTCCCTCGTGGTACCAGGAATATCAGTAACGATCGCACCTTCGCGCCCAGACAGCGTATTTAATAAACTGGATTTGCCTGCGTTTGGCTTGCCCGCAATAACCACACTCATGCCCTCTTTAAGCAGTGCGCCTTGCTGGGCTTGGGAGAAAAGGGCGTTAATTTGGAAGACAAGTGCTGTCAACTTATCCCTGACTTTAGCATTAGCGATAAAGTCGATATCTTCTTCAGAAAAATCTATGGAGGCTTCTATCAAAACTCGACACTTGGTAATACCTGCGACTATTTCTTCGACTAATTTTGAAAACTCACCCTGCAATGTGCGTAATGCCGACCTGGCTGCCTGCCCAGAGCATGCATCAATAATATCTGCGACGGCTTCTGCTTGAAGCAAATCCATTTTGTTATTTAAAAAAGACCGCTCGGAAAATTCGCCAGGTCTTGCCAACCTAGCTCCAAGCTCTATAAGCCTATTTAGCAAGCCGTTGAGTAAAAAATTCCCACCATGCCCCTGGAGCTCAAGCACGTCTTCTCCGGTATATGAATGGGGGGCATTAAAGAAGAGGGCTAACCCGGTATCAAGCGAGGCCCCATTGCTGTCCATGAAGCTTCCAAACTGAACCTGTTTATGTTGGGGAATAACACCAAGCACTTTTCCTGCAATCGCCCGGCAGCCTGGTCCAGATACTCGAATAATACCTACGCCACTTCGACCTGGAGGGGTGGCAATAGCGCAAATTGTATCCGTATCGATTTGAGGCATTCTAGGACTATTACACTAAGAGTTAGTTGCTTTTACCTGTCTCATAAGCTGCTTCTACTTTGCGGGTAATATACCATTGCTGAATTATTCCTAAGGCGCTGTTGGTAAGCCAATATAAAACCAAACCGGCTGGGAACCAAAGGAAAAACATAGTCATCATCACCGGCATGAATTTCATTACCTTTGCTTGCATAGGATCGGCGGGAGCGGGGCTCAGACTTGTTTGCAGATACATGGTTGCGCCCATCAAGAGCGGCAATACAAAGAAGGGGTCCCTAACGGACAGGTCTTGTAGCCACAGGAAAAAAGGGGCTTGTCTTAGCTCTACACTTTCGAGCAACACCCAATAAAGTGCGATAAAAACTGGCATCTGTACGAGCATTGGCAAACAGCCACCGAAAGGGTTTAGCTTTTCTTTTTTATATAAATCCATTGTTGCTTTTTGCAGTTTCATTTTGTCATCGGCATAGCTTTCTTTTAGCTGTTGTATTTTTGGCATCAACCGGCGCATTCCAGCCATAGAGCGGTACTGTGTTTCGGACAGCTTATAAAAAACCCCTTTAACACAGAACGTTAATAGAATGATGGATATGCCAAAGTTACTGACAACCGAATTGATTCGAGTTAACAGCCAGTAAATGGGCGAGGCAAGAAACCAGAGAAAGCTATAGTCAATGGTCAAATCAAGGTTTGGAGAGATGTCTGCCAATATGTACTGGTTTTTAGGACCCGCATAATATTGTACGGCGTGCGAAGCTGTTGAGTTGGGTTCCACAACAATGGCACTGCCAGTAAATCCACCAATGTATTGCCCTGCTGAATTACTTCGAGTAGAAAGCTGATTGACAGTCTCGGCGTTTGGTATCCACGCGGTGATAAAATAGTGTTGGCTGAAACCTATCCAACCGCCAGCCATCTCTGTAGATTCAGTACCATCATCGATATCGTCGAATTGATATTCTACATAGGGGTCATCACCTGATGTTGTTACAAAACCAAGATAAGTACGACTGTAGCCACCAGCGCTGCCTGGATCATCAAAGCTGTCTCGCTTAATTTGGCCAAATGCGTTTGCTTGCCAAACCTCATTGGAATTGTTTTCAATCTCAAAGCTAATATCTATCAGGTAGCTATCGCGATGGAAAGTAAATTGCTTCGTAATTGCAACACCATTGGGAGCCCGGGTGGTCAAATTAACCGTCAAGGAATTGTTGTTAGCACCCAATCGGTATTCTTCAGCCTCTGATTGATAGATGGCCCGGCCGACGTTGTCGATACCATTGCGACCAATTAGTCCGCTTTGGGCAACATAGCTGTTGGCAATGGTTGTCTCTAGAATAACAAAGGGGTCGTCTGCGACATCGATTTGCTTACGATATTGAGGTAGTGCGAGGTAGACAATATCGCCACCTCTTAAATCGATACTCAATGACAAGGTATCTGTTGTTACTTTAACTAAGCTTGGAGGAGCGCTTTGATTGTTTGGTTCTGTTGTGGAGCGGATCAGATCGGTAGGGCTGGCCTGAACATCAGGTTGCGGCACCTGAGTCGGGATATCTGAAATCGTAGGTGTGTCGTTATTGTCAGCAACATCGCTGAGGTTCGTGTTTGCGGCAGGTGTGGCATTAACAACAGGGGGGTAATCTTCTTGCCAGGCCAGGAGCATCAAATAAGTAATGACGGCTAAAGAGGTATAAAGTATGAAACGAGTGTAATTCATGTTGTTCTACTAATCTGTAGGTTGGCTGAGGTTATTTTTGGAGCCGGGGACAGGGTCGTATCCACCATCATTTAGTGGGTGACACCTGCAAACTCTTTGCAAGCCAAGGTATGCGCCTTTCATCGAGCCGTGTATTTCAACAGCTTCTTTTGTGTATTCTGAGCAGGTGGGATAGAAACGACATCGGTTACCAATCAATAGCCTTAAAGTTGATTGATATATAGAGATTAATCGAATTATCAGCTTGTCCATTATCTATTTGGCCTGCTAGTCAAAACTAGTCGCGAGTGAATAATTAAGAGCCCGCCTTCTTACCCAAATCGGCCCAAAGAAACTGTACTCTCTCAAAAATTCGGCCATTGCTCAAATTGCCAGCACCATCACGGGCCAAAACAATAAGATCAAGCCCTGTAATAAGCGCTCTGCTATGGCGGAAAGAATCCCTTACCTGTCGTTTTATCCGATTTCTGTGCACTGCTTTGGCGACATTTTTTTTGGCAACGATTAACCCGAGCCTGGGGTAGGTTTCTGTATTGCGAATTGCCAAAATCAGGAAAGATCGACAAGAAACCTTAAATTGAACATTGTCAAAAACGGTCTTATAGTCGACTGCTTTTAATAGCCGGTGCTTGTAAGGAAAGCCAGTTTCGGACACGTGCTATTCCTGTTTTACCATTTTCTAAAAGAAAAGCAGCAGTTAAGCAGATAGCTTGGCACGGCCTCTGGCGCGTCGTCTTTTTATAACTGCCCGGCCGCCCTTAGTAGCCATTCGGGCTCTAAAGCCGTGTGTACGGGCACGTTTGAGTACACTAGGTTGAAATGTTCTTTTCATATCAGTATTTCCGGTTTCACGAGAGTAAACCGATTTAAAACGGTTTTAAAAAAGAGCGCGAATTCTAGAGGTTTTGGCTTGAACATGCAATGAAATCTGGCCTTCATTGGTGGTTTAATTTCACTCATCTGTCAATACTATGGTCTATTGGTTGAAGTCTAAGTTGTTCTAGGTTTAATCACAGCTTACCCACAGGAAGTTAATTAACACTCGGTTGAGATAATCAATTAAAGCAATTTATTTTTGCCCGATGTTTTTCAGCGTAAACAGCGTAACACGTTGAAAATACAAGTGAAAAAAGTTGCTGAAAAACCCTTTTATTTGCTTTGCTGGCGGTGGATAACTGTTGGTTGTATGGGTAGAATAAATCAAAAATTAATAGCTTTTTTCTACGGGGTCAGGGTTAAAGTGGTAACAGTAATTTGGCAAAGGTGTATGGACGGCTTAAAAGCTGAACTCCCTACCCAACAATATAACACTTGGATCCGGCCGCTTTACATTGAGCCAGTTGGTGGCGGGATAAGAATACTGGCACCTAACCGTTTCGTTATGGATTGGGTAAAAGAAAAGTTTTTGTTTCGTATAGAAGAGCTTTGCGCTGCAGATAGTCAAGATGAAATGGAAATTGTGCTAGCGGTGGCCGCGCCACAGCCACGGAAGGCACAAAGCAATCAATTGCCAAGCGTGCCAAGGCCAGCTATGAGCCAGAGCAGTGTAATTCCAAAGACAAGGCCTTACCTTCCCCCAAATACTATAAACCAACTGGTCAGCGGCAGCGGCGGGGCTAGCGCTGTTGCCGGGTCCAGGTTTTCTGAGCACGGCAACCGCAACGTGGATGTCATTGTGGAGGGGAAATTGAGGCATCGGGGAGCTCTAAATAATCGAAATACCTTCGATAATTTTATTGAAGGCAAATCAAACCAACTCGCAAAGGCGGCAGCAATGCAGGTTGCCGAAAACCCTGGATATGCCTATAACCCTCTGTTCATATATGGTGGGGTCGGTTTAGGTAAGACACATTTGATGCACGCTATTGGTAACTATATGGTTGCGAAGAAGCCCAAAGCCAAGGTTGTGTATCTTCATTCCGAAACATTCGTAGCGACAATGGTTACTGCGCTCCAGTTAAACGCGATAAATGAATTTAAGCGTTACTACCGGTCCGTGGACGCGTTGCTTATTGATGATATTCAGTTTTTTGCCGGAAAAGAGCGATCACAGGAAGAGTTTTTCCATACCTTTAATGCATTGCTTGAAGGGGGCCACCAAATAATACTTACGTGTGATCGATACCATAAGGAAATTAATGGCCTTGAGGAAAGGCTAAAGTCGCGTTTTGGCTGGGGGTTAACAGTTGCGGTTGAGCCGCCAGAATTGGAGACAAGGGCAGCAATTCTTATGAATAAAGCGGCGTTGAGCAATGTCGAGCTACCGAATGAAGCGGCGATGTTTATCGCACAAAGGCTACGGTCTAATGTCAGAGAGCTAGAAGGGGCGCTGAAGAGGGTGATAGCGCACGCTAACTTTAAAGGAGAGCGAATTGATCTCGAGTTAATCAAGGAAGCCCTAAGAGATTTATTTGCTTTACAGGACAAACTGGTCACGATCGATAATATTCAGCGCTCAGTGGCAGAGTACTACAAAATAAAAATGGCAGATATGTTGTCAAAAAGACGAAATCGATCAATTGCACGACCCAGGCAAGTTGCTATGAGCCTGTCAAAAGAGCTAACAAATCACAGTTTGCCGGAAATCGGGGATGCTTTTGGAGGCCGGGACCACACGACAGTGATCCATGCTTGTAAACAAGTTGGCAAGTTGCGCCACTCGTCAGTTGATATTCAAGAGGACTATAACAACTTGCTTCGGTCTCTTTCGAGCTAACCCGTAACATGTTGATATATAAAGGAAGTAAGAATAAATGCAATTTGAGATAGCGCGTGACGCGCTGATTAGGCCGCTGCAATTGGTAAGCGGGGTGGTTGAAAGACGCCAAACTCTGCCCATTTTGTCAAATGTATTGTTGGCGCTAGATGACAATGGCTTGTCACTAACAGGAACAGATCTGGAAGTAGAGCTAATTGGTAGGGTGAATCCTGCTAGCGGTGGTCAATCGGGAGAAATTACGGTCCCAGCGCGAAAACTCGTTGATATCTGTAAATCGCTGGCGGATGACGCGCTCCTGAAATTTTCCTTAGCTGAGAAAAAACTTACTGTAAGGGCGGGAAGAAGTAGGTTTACACTTACTACCTTGCCAGCTAGCGAATTCCCTAATGTTGAAGAAGAGCCTGATACATTTTCACTGACCATTTCACGTTCCAAGCTCAAGGAACTGCTAGATAGCACCAGTTTTGCGATGGCGCAGCAAGATGTGCGTTATTACTTAAATGGGATGCTATTTGAAGTGGCGGGAGATTATCTTAAAGTGGTTGCCACGGATGGGCATAGATTGGCAATGCATACAGTGAGCCTGGAAAACCCAGTCGATCAGATTCATCAGCTAATATTGCCGCGCAAGGGCATTATTGAGCTATCCCGCTTGATTTCCGACGGGGAGGGAGATATTACACTGACTTTTGGGAACAACCACATTAGAGCAGTAATGCCAGATTTTACCTTTACGTCAAAACTTGTAGATGGCAAATTCCCGGATTACAACAGAGTGTTGCCCAAAGGTGGTGATAAAGTCGTGTTGGGCGATTGCCAGGAATTACGTCAGGCGTTCTCAAGGGCCGCAATCCTGTCTAATGAGAAATATCGGGGTGTAAGGGTGATGCTTTCTGCCGACGAACTTAAGATATTGGCAAATAATCCGGAACAGGAAGAGGCAGAAGAGGTAATTGCCTTGGAATACCGGGGCGATAGCCTGGAAATGGGGTTTAATGTAAGCTACTTAATTGAAGTTCTATCTGTATTATCTAGCGAAAAAGTAAAGATCACTTTATCGGATCCAGGTAGTAGTGCTCTAATAGAAGAAGCACAGGGAAATGATGCGGTGTATGTAGTTATGCCTATGCGCTTGTAGAGTGTTATTTGCCCCAAAACAATCTTGCCCGTTGAATAACTACACATGAGTGTGATCAAGAAGCTCAGTATTTCTGCAGTCAGAAATATTACTGATGTTAGCATCCAGCCGTCTTCTCAAGTAAATCTATTGTATGGCAGTAACGGGAGTGGGAAAACCAGTATTTTGGAGTCTATCCATATGCTGTCTACGGGAAGATCATTCAGAAGTGTAAAAATTGATCCGCTGATTCAATATGGCGCCGAGTCGTCGACTCTGTATATGGAGTTGTCTGATGGACGGCAAGTGGGGTTAAGCCGCAGCCGAGGGAAAGGACATGTTTTAAAACTTCAGGGTTTGAAGCAAAATAATTGGGAGGAAGTTGCCAGATTATTGCCTGTGCAGGTATTGGACTCCACTGCTTTTTTATTGCTGGAGGGCAGCCCTAGAGCAAGGCGACAGTTTTTGGATTGGGGGGTGTTCCACGTGGAACCGTCATTTGTTGCTTATTGGAGGAATAGTCGAAAATGCCTGGCGAACCGGAATTTATTGCTAAAAAGCCAAAGGCTTGATGGAGAGCAACTAGCGGCATGGGATACAGAACTTTGCATTTATGCAAATCTAGTTGACCTGGCTAGAAAGGAGTACTTCGAAGCGTTTGCCCCTGTGCTACAAGAAACTCTCAATAGTTTAACCGGTGGAAGTGGTCTAGGCCTAACAGTATGCTATTACAGGGGTTGGCCGGAAAACGACCCTTTGGAGCAAGTGTTGACTGACTCCCTGGCGAGCGACCGAAAATATGGAGTTTCCCAGTGCGGTCCTCATCGTGCTGATATTCGTATTAAAATAAGAAAATCTAACGCGGTAGAGCTCCTTTCTCGGGGTCAACAAAAAATAGCAGTGTGCGCTATGAAAATTGCGCAAGGGATTTTATTGTCGAAGGCGGCGGAAAGTCGCTGTGTTTTCCTGGTAGATGACCTTCCAGCCGAACTGGATAGCAAGAACAGGAAAGGAGTCTTTAGTGCTATCTACGACCTGGGGGGGCAAGTGTTTCTAACCAGTGTAGACCAGCAAGATTACTGGGGAGCCGAAGGCAAAACAGCCACGTTCCACGTGGAACATGGTACAATCTCTGCATTAAGCGACTAGCCGAACAGTTGTATACCGGTAGCGAAGATTTAGGTTTTGGAGATCGAAATGGGCGAAGGCGAAGAACTAGGGTCAGAATCAGAATATAACTCCGATAGCATCAAGGTGTTAAAAGGATTGGATGCGGTCCGTAAACGACCCGGAATGTATATCGGTGACACTGATGACGGAACTGGGTTACACCACATGGTATTTGAACTTGTAGACAATTCCATCGATGAGGCGCTAGCGGGCCATTGTGACGAAATTCAAGTAATAATACATGTAGGAGAAACCGTAACTGTGCTGGATAACGGCAGGGGGATTCCCACAGAAATGCATGATGAAGGCGTATCTGCAGCCGAAGTCATTATGACTGTGCTTCATGCTGGAGGAAAGTTCGACGACAACAGCTATAAAGTATCTGGTGGTCTACATGGCGTGGGGGTATCGGTTGTAAATGCATTATCAAGTGAGCTGAAATTAACAATACGCCGGAGCAATAACGTCTATGAGCAGTATTACCATGACGGTGTTCCCCAGGCACCTCTGGCTATAGTTGGCGAAACAAACTCAACCGGAACTGAATGTCATTTCAGCCCATCACCGAAAACATTTAATAATATTGAATTTCACTACGAAATTCTTGCAAAGAAGCTTCGGGAATTGGCATTTCTTAATGCCGGTGTGGCCATCAGACTTATCGATGAGCGCAGTGGTGGTAAGGAGCAGCTTTTCAAATACGAGGGTGGGCTCAAGGCATTTGTCGACTATCTCAACAAAAACAAAGCACCTTTAAATAAGATGTTTTATTTTGTTTCCGAACGCCGTGATGACGGGATGACCGTAGAGGTTGCTTTGCAGTGGAATGACTCCTATCAGGAGAGCATTTTCCCTTACACCAACAACATTCCTCAGCGAGACGGCGGAACACACTTGGCGGGTTTTCGCGGCGCATTAACTCGCGTATTGAAAGGGTATATAGACAAAGAGCTGGCAAATAAAAAGAGTAAGGAAGTGGTTACTAGCGGAGATGACGCTAGAGAAGGGCTCACGGCTATAATTTCTGTAAAGGTGCCGGACCCAAAATTTTCGTCACAGACTAAAGACAAACTCGTATCGTCTGAGGTAAAAGCTGTGGTTGAGCAAGAAATGGCAGCTCATTTAAATGATTACCTAATGGAAAACCCGCAAGACGCGAAGCTAATTGTTGGAAAGATGCTTGATGCGGCTAGAGCAAGAGAAGCAGCTCGCAAAGCACGAGAAATGACACGCAGAAAAGGGGCTCTAGATATCGCGGGGCTGCCAGGAAAATTGGCTGATTGTCAGGAGAAAGATCCTGCTCTGTCCGAGATTTACGTAGTGGAGGGCGATTCCGCTGGGGGATCTGCAAAGCAAGGCAGAAATCGTAAGAACCAAGCCATTTTGCCTCTAAAAGGTAAAATATTAAACGTGGAAAAAGCCCGATTTGATAAAATGCTGAGCTCAGCCGAAATTGGCACCCTAATCAAGGCTCTTGGGTGTGGTATTGGTAATGAGGAATTTGATCCCAATAATTTACGATACCATAGTATCATTATTATGACCGATGCGGATGTCGACGGTTCCCATATTCGAACGCTGTTACTGACTTTCTTTTTCCGCCAAATGCGAGACCTGGTTGACCGGGGGCATATTTTTATTGCACAACCTCCTCTATATAAGATTAGAAAAGGCAAGCAGGAACGCTATTTGAAAGATGATCACGAGCTGGCGGGTTACCAAACCCAAATAGCGCTGGAGGGAGCTAGTTTATGTGTGAATGCAGACGCCCCAGGAATTGCCGACGATTCGCTCGAGTCACTTGTACAGCAGTACAATGATGCCCATTCAATTATTGGAAGACTGGCCGGGCTTTATCCGACAGAAATACTTGAATCAATGGTCTTTGCTCCACCACTCGATGAGGCAGAACTCGAATCAAAGAGCAAGATGGAAACTTGGGTAAAAGAGTTGAGCGACCAATTGGCAGCACACAACCCGAGTGTGAGTACCAACTACGATATGCAAGTTAGGGAAGATCCGGAACGGCATATTTACTTACCAGTTGTCAAAACGAACTTCCACGGACTGGAAAGAGAATTCATTTTTAGCAGGGACTTTTTCCACTCAGGCGAATACCGAGCTATCGCTGAGTTAGGTAAGACACTGGATGGGCTAATCGAAGAAGGTGCTTACGTGAAGCGAGGGGAGCGGCAACAGGAAATCTCAAGTTTCGCCGAAGCCATTGAATGGCTCACCAACGATGCCATGAAAGGGCACTATCTGCAGCGTTATAAAGGCCTAGGTGAAATGAATCCTGATCAACTTTGGGATACAACCATGAACCCGGAAACCCGTAGAATGTTGCAGGTAACAATTGACGATGCAATTGGTGCTGACCAACTTTTCACAACGTTAATGGGTGACCAGGTAGACCCTAGAAGAGAATTTATCGAGGCGAACGCTCTGGCAGTAGACAACCTAGATATTTAGGGCATATTCGACACTTGTAGCCGTATCCAATCCTCAATATCTTCAGTAACTTGTGTAGCAGATTTGTCTTTCGTATTAACAAGCTTACCAATAATAACTGTTATAGTCCCCGGGTATTTTAGAAATTTGCGGGCCGGCCAACAGTAACCTGCATTATGTGCAATGGGTAATATAGGTGCTTCAGCCGCGATGGCTAATTTCGCCCCCCCCCGGGAAAATCGCTTCACGCTTCCGTGGCCCATACGCGTGCCTTCCGGGAATACAATTATTGAAGAGCCACCCTTGAACCGGGCAACTCCCTGTATAAGCAAAGACTTGCTAGCTTCTCTGGGGTTGCTACGATCTATAGCAATGGGTTTTTGTAGACGCATTGCCCAGCCCCAAAGAGGGATCTTCATAAGCTCTTTCTTCAATATGGGGGATACTGGAAAAACCAGAGGGTAGAGGAAAATCGTTTCCCAGGCGCTTTGGTGATTAGAAAAAATGACCACAGGCCCGCTAGGCACATTATCCATTCCGACTACTTGGTATTTAACGCCGCAGGTAAGGCGTAGCCAGTTTACGATAAAACCGCACCAGGTTGACGCGAATCGATAGCGACCTCGTTGTGAAAGCAAAGGGAAAGACAAGATGAACGACGAAGCAATTACTAATGTGCCCAAATAATAACCAAGGTAAAACACAGTAGAACGGATAACCAATACGGCTAGTTTAATCATGTTTGTGACAACAGTAATGGCTTGGCCGCTGCTAGATTCTCAAAAACACGAAGCGCAGGCAATTTCTCAGGATCGATTTGTTGTAAGGTCTCAAGCCCCTTGCCGGTTTTGACCAAAACAGGAGTGCAGCCAAACGCTTCAGCGGCCTGAATATCTTTAAGGCTGTCACCAACAAAATAAGACCCTTTCAAAGAGCAACTGAACTCGTGCTCAATTTGATCCAACAAGCCGGTTTTTGGTTTACGGCAAGAACAACCATCTTCGGGTAGATGAGGGCAATAAAAAATACCATCCACTTTGCCACCAAGATCCTCAACCATGTAACGAAGCTTGTGATGAATTTTTGCCAGATCATATTCATCAAATAGACCTCTTCCCAGGCCGGACTGATTGGTTGCGACAACAATCTTGAAGCCCGCACTGCTGAGTTGGGCGAGGGTCTCAATACTGCCTTCGATCGGGTTCCACTCGTCTGCGGATTTTATATAATCATCAGAGTCAACATTCAACACACCATCTCGATCGAGAATAATAATTTTCAATGTTATGTCCATTAGGGGGAATAATAGTGTCTAAAGATTGTTGTATCAAATCAAGAGCGACACAGGTAAGAAATATCCGCCACCTTCAGGAAGAGACCTCTTAGTTTCCTCAGAAGGGCAATTCGGTTTGCGCGTAGAGCATCATCGTCACTCATTACTAATACCGAATCGAAAAAAGAATCCACATCATCTTTAAGCAG
>CAVOCG010000019.1:0-28686 GCA_963694095.1 Gammaproteobacteria bacterium | reverse complement strand
CTTGCCTTGACCGTTAGCCTCGGCATAAGTAATCGCGTCACTCAGAGAATTAAAGCTGCCCGTATCTGTGGCTCCTTTTTCGGTCGCAGGTGTTGGTGTTGGTTCTGGTGTTGGTTCTGGTTCTGGTTCTGGTGTTGGTGTTGGTTCTGGTGTTGGTTCTGGTTCTGGTGTTGGTGTTGGTTCTGGTGTTGGTTCTGGTTCTGGTTCTGGTGTTGGAACGTTTACCGCCGTATCCCCTGCTGGTGCAGATTGAGGGGCTGGAGCTAAATTCCCGTCTGAATCGAAAACCATAACCTCGCCATTTTGGTTCACGAGCCCGCCGCCGGCCGTCGTAGTTAACTTGCCTTGGCCGTTAGCCTCAGCATAAGTAATCGCGTCCTTCAAACTCTTTGACATAAACACCTTTTATTATTTTAGAATTAGGGTTGGTGGAAAATTACGCACTGTTTAAAATTTTAATTAAATAATAATTCTAAATACGACAATCCATCTATAGCATCAGGTGCGCAAGAAAGCTTCTCAGACTAATGCTGAACGACACAACTCGAATCGAGCAATTTGGCTAAGGCTTCAAACGCACGTGCCAGCAGCTCCCAAGCAACTAGTATTGTCCGTCCAGTTAGTTCCATGTGCGAATGATATAAACCGATAAGGGCTTCACGTTCGATTTGCGAAATTTAGGTATAAGGCCCATTTTCTAGTGGAATAAGCAGAAAGAATGGAAATTTTTTGATGAGCGTTTTAATAGTCACTCTCAAAATGTCTAATCATTTATACAGAATAATACGAATAGGGGGGGCAATGGAAGGATTCTTATTCAAGGGGTTGTCTTTCGGGGGTTGGTACTATTATGTCCCGACACTGGAGCGCCATAATTACAATTCTAGGGCAGCATGCCGCGATTGAATACCTGGCAATAAGTGACGTTTGAGAGGCAGTTGCTGCTATGAACTCAGGACGTTCGCTCGGCTAAGTATTGTTACTATCATTTTTTGCCCTCCTAGTTGTGTGTGAAGACCATACTGTAATAGGGAAAATGGGGCTGGATTCACTATTACGCTTAGGTTTACTGTATTTCAGCTTAATTCCCTTGAAAGGCCCGTAATATCTTGACCTCGGGGGCCTCTCCTCCTTATAATTCGTGCCCCTTGTGATTTTGCAGCGAACGATACGGAAATTACGTATTTTTCTATAAAAAACAAGGTATTAAGATTTTACGCTTTGATCGTGTAATTGCTCAAGGCAGCCAAAAGATTTTATTGATTTGTTGCGGGGTGGAGCAGTCTGGCAGCTCGTCGGGCTCATAACCCGAAGGTCGTAGGTTCAAATCCTGCCCCCGCTACCAATTTTGGTTAGAAATTTTGAGATGATGCAGTGGAAGCTGATTAAAGCAGTTTAGGCTGCTATCGTACATTCGCTTGGACCTGGCCGCTGCAATAGCCGGGCACTTAAGCTTTTAAGAATGGGCCGCTGGCTCATTTTTTATATGTGGGCAAAATAAGCCAGAAATTGTGAAGAACAGCGAAACGCTTATTGCAGAATTGGTAACACCCACAGTGAATGCTCTGGGGCTGGAGCTTTGGGGCGTTGAACAAATTGCCCAGGGTAAATTTTCTGTTTTGCGGGTCTATATAGAGAGCGAGCAGGGGGTTACGGTAGATGATTGTGCGCAAGTGAGCCGCCAGATTAGCAGCTTGCTTGATGTGGAGGACCCTATACCAGGAGAATATACGTTGGAAGTATCGTCACCTGGGTTGGATAGACCGCTTTTTTATTTGGAACAGTATGAACAATATACTGGCAATGAAGTGAACATTCGATTGCGAACACCACTTGCTGGTAGGCGCAGATTCAAGGGTCGAATTGTGGAAATAAAGGAAGGTAGTGTTTGTCTTGAAGTAGATGGTGAGGAATTTGTACTACCTTTTCCCGACATTGATAAGACGAATGTGGCTATAGAGTAATAACGCTAGACCTTGATTATCAACGCAGGAGTGAGCTTTGAGTAAGGTGATTCGATTATGATGAGCAAAGAAATATTAATGGTTGTAGACGCTGTCTCGAATGAGAAAGGCGTGTCACGTAATGTGATTTTTGAAGCCATTGAATCCGCTTTGGCAACAGCAACCAGAAAACTTCATGGCAGTACTGAAATTGATTGCCGGGTAGCCGTCGACAGAGAAACTGGAGACTATGAAACTTTTCGAGTGTGGACTGTGGTCGAAGAGGAAGAATACCTTGATGAGGCTTCTCAATTTACCGTTGAGCAGGTTGCTGAAAAAGACAAATCGCTCGGCTTGGGTGATACCTGGGAAGAGAAAATTGAAAACCTGGAATTCGGAAGGATTGCGGCCCAAACTGCTAAGCAAGTCATTGTGCAAAAGGTTCGAGAGGCTGAACGAGAAATCGTAATAGGGCAATATGAGGATCGTGTCGGTGAGCTGGTAACCGGTTCTGTTAAAAAGGCCACAAGAGATAGCGTTATTGTAGATCTGGGAAATAATGCAGAAGGCATGTTGCCACGAGATCAAATGATTCCCAGAGAAACATTTCGCGTTGGAGATCGAATGCGGGCACTGCTGATTGATGTGCGATCTGAGCAGCGAGGGCCTCAATTATTTTTAAGTAGAACTTCTCCTGAGATGTTGATTGAGCTTTTCAAAATTGAAGTTCCAGAAATTTCAGAAGAAGTGATCAATATAAAAGCTGCGGCCAGAGATCCTGGTTCAAGAGCAAAAATAGTGGTCAGCACTAACGATGGAAGAATTGACCCTGTGGGTGCATGTGTTGGGATGAGAGGTTCCAGAGTTCAGGTTGTTTCGAATGAATTGGCGAATGAACGAATTGATATTATTTTATGGGATGACAACCCCGCGCAGCTGGTAATTAATTCAATGTCTCCGGCCGAAGTAGCATCGATTGTTGTCGACGAAGACAGCCATACAATGGATGTGGCCGTGGAGGAAGAAAACCTGGCCCAGGCAATTGGAAGAAATGGTCAAAATGTGCGTTTGTCTAGCGAATTAACAGGCTGGACCATAAACGTAATGAGCGAAGATGATGCCGCCGATAAGCAGCAACAAGAGTCTAGCGGCTTCATCGAATTTTTCATGGGAAAACTTGAAGTCGATGAAGATGTTTCCGAGGTATTGGTGCAGGAAGGGTTTACCACTCTGGAAGAAATTGCTTACGTACCATTGGATGAAATTCTGGCTATTGACGGTTTTGATGAGGAAATTGCAAATGAATTAAGGGGGCGTGCGAAAGACGCTCTTCTTACTCAGGCGATTGCTTCAGAAGAAGATATTTCAGCTGCTAATATAGCCGATGACTTACGTAATATTGAAGGCATGGATGACGTTCTGGCCTTGGCTTTGTCCAAGAAGGGGATTCTGAACATGGAAGAACTGGCCGAACAATCAATTGACGAATTAATGGATATTGATGATATGGATGAAGAGAGAGCTGGAAAGCTTATTATGACTGCACGCGCCCCGTGGTTTGAGTGAAAAATATCCCAGGGCTAGAGCAAACAGGAGTAGCGTGAATGGCAGATGTAACAATCGGTGAACTTGCCAAAGTAGTTGGAGTATCTGTAAGCAAGCTGCTGTCTCAAGTAAAAGAGGCAGGGCTGCCGCACGCTAATTCGAAAGATGCTATATCCAATGAAGACAAGAATACACTGCTTTTGTTCTTGCGCGGTGGTCAAGGTGAAACAGATACGTCCAGTGCGGCGCCGAAGAAAATCACGCTGAAGCGGAAAACCATGATTACTCTGAAATCTGGGTCTACTCATGGTCGTGGTAAAGCGGTCAACGTAGAAGTTAGAAAGAAGCGAACTTACGTAAAACGCAGCACGATTGCTGATAACACGCCTGAAATTGAAGTTGATGAAGAGGAAAAAGAATTAGAGTCGGCAGAACTACCTCTAGAAGAAAATGTGGTGGACGCAACAACAGACATACCATCCTCTGAAGCGACTGTTAAGGCCGAAGATACTGAAGCGGTTGAAGAGGTTTTAGTTGAAGGAATCACAACAAAAGATTCAAAAGAAGTTGCGGCTCCCGCGACCAAAAAGCCGACCGCAGATGTTCCTGCAGCGGAAGCAGAGCAAGCACGTGCTTCCAAGTCGGGAGCCAAACGGCGTGGACAGACGAAGGAAGATGGACCCGGGGAAAAGAAAACCCACCTTACGAACAAAGGCAAAGCGCTTAAGCGTCAGGCAAAGAGCCGGCAGTCTAATGATGACTTTGTTTTGGAAGGAGATGATTCTGAAGGAATGGGCGCGCGCGGCCGCCGTGTTGGCTCAAGGAAGCGAAAGTCCAGGTTAAAATCGCAGCACGCATTTGAGAAACCAACTGAATTTATTGCTCGCGATATTATCATTGCCGAAGCAAATGCAGTGCCTGATCTTGCTCAGAGGATGTCAGTTAAAGCTGGCGAGATTATCAAAATTTTGTTTAATATGGGCGTAATGGCCACCATTAATCAAACGCTTGATCGGGATACTTCTACCCTGTTGGTTGAGGAAATGGGGCATAAAGCGAAGTTTGTATCTGACGATGCTCTCGAAGAGCAGCTTTACGAGTCGCTTGCTGCTACAGAAGGTGAGGAGCAGGTTGCAAGAGCGCCAGTTGTCACTGTAATGGGACACGTTGACCATGGCAAAACATCGTTACTTGACTATATCAGGAAGTCGACGGTTGCTGCACATGAGGCGGGGGGTATAACCCAGCATATTGGTGCTTACCATGTTGATACAGATCAGGGCATGATCAGTTTTCTCGATACACCCGGCCACGCTGCTTTTACTGCAATGCGACTACGGGGAGCAAAAGCGACTGATATCATTGTGTTGGTTGTTGCTGCAGATGATGGGGTAAAACCACAAACTGAAGAGGCGGTGCAACACGCTAAGGCGGCAGGAGTGCCTTTAGTGGTTGCAATCAACAAGATTGACAAAGAAGGTGTAGATTCAGACCGGGTTAAGACGGAATTGGCTGGGATGGAAGTAATTCCCGATGATTGGGGTGGCGATACACAGTTTATTGAAGTGTCTGCTATTACTGGGCAGGGAATTGACCACCTTCTAGAGGCGATTTTATTGCAGGCGGAGTTACTGGAATTAAAGGCGTATAGCGATGTGCCTGGCCAGGGTGTGGTTATAGAGTCCAGGCTTGATAAAGGTCGAGGTCCAGTTGCGTCGGTTTTGGTTCAAAATGGGACATTGAAATCCGGTGATATTGTTTTGGCGGGGCATGAATTCGGTAAAATCCGTGCATTGTTCGATGAACATAGCCATTCAGTGGATATGGCAGGCCCTTCAATTCCAGTCGAAATCCTGGGACTAAATGGCGTTCCTGAAGCAGGTGATGACTTTGCCGTGGTTACGGATGAAAAGAAGGCTCGCGAGGTAGCAGAGTTTCGTCGCACTCGCCATAAGGACAGTTTGCAGGCTAAACAGCAGTCAAGCATGATCGAAACTATGTTTGCAGGAATCGGTAAAGAAAATTCTAAAGTATATAACGTCATAATAAAAGCTGATGTTCGAGGCTCGCTCGAAGCTATTAGCTCATCGCTGCTGAATCTCGGCAACGAAGAGGTTGAAATTAATATTGTGGCAGCCAGCGTCGGTGGTATATCAGAAACAGATGCCCACCTGGCAGCTACATCGAAAGCAATGATGATCGGGTTTAATGTTCGGGCCGACAAGACAGCACGGGACATCTTTGAAAACGAAGGACTGCAGCTACGTTACTACAACGTGATTTACGATGTAATCGACGATGCCAAGGCGATTCTGGGCGGCATGTTGTCACCTGAGGTTAGAGAAGAAATCGTTGGTGTTGCCGAGGTTAGAGATGTTTTTAATTCGCCGAAATACGGTCAGATTGCTGGCAGCATGGTGATTGAAGGGACTCTTTACCGCGCCAAACCAATACGTGTGCTTAGAGATGATGTGGTGATCTATGAGGGAGAATTGGAATCGCTAAGACGATTTAAGGATGATGCCAATGAGGTGCGTAACGGCATGGAGTGCGGTATTGGTGTGAAAAATTATAATGATGTAAAAATTGGTGACAAGATTGAAGTGTATGAAACTACTGAGATAGCGCGTAGTCTTTAATAGAAAATCTTGAGCAACTTAGGTGGTCCTGTGTCAAATATTTCACCTCGAGCGCAGCGTGTAGCAGATCAGATTCAGCGAGAGCTTGCCACGCTGATTCAGATGGAAGTAAGTGACCCGCGTGTTGGAATGATTTCAGTAACCGGGGTAGATGTTAGCAGGGATCTATCCTTTGCAAATGTGCATGTCACGGTGATGAACTCTCTCAGCGGCGCAGGCATGTCTAATTCTTCTGGGCTAGAACAGCAAGGGGAGTTGGATAAGCTGGACATTGAAGAAAATCTGAAGGCCTTGAATAAGGCATCAGGGTATTTACGAACGTTACTTGCGAAGAAAGTCAAGTTGCGCGCAGTGCCAAGAATCCAGTTTCATTACGATGATAGTGTAAATCGCGGACATAGGCTTTCGTCACTCATCGACAAAGCGTTAGCCGCTGACCAGGACTTGCACTCCTAGTCCGACAACCAAGCATGCTGGTAAAGTATCCAGGCTACTACAATACAATTAGGATGAGGATGATCGCTTGTCAAGGGCACGACGCAGAAAAGGTAGAGCTATTAACGGAATTGTCGTTTTAGATAAACCAAAGGGAATGAGCTCGAACGCTGCTTTGCAAGCAGTTAAACGAATTTTTGATGCGAACAAGGCAGGCCATACTGGAAGTCTTGACCCGTTAGCTACAGGGGTATTGCCACTCTGTTTAGGTGAGGCAACCAAGATATCGCAGTTTTTACTCGCCTCAAATAAGAGATATCAAACAAAAATAAAGTTGGGGGTCAGAACAGATAGTGGCGATGCTGAAGGTTCTGTGATTAGCAGCTGTGACAAAGTTGATGTTTCGCCCTCTCAATTGGAGAAAGTGTTGTCACGGTTCAAAGGAGAAATTGAACAATTACCACCGATGTACTCGGCCTTGAAAGTAAATGGTGTACCTTTATATAAACTTGCTAGAAAAGGGCAGACCATCGAGAGAAAGACAAGGCTGGTGACTGTTTTTAGTATCGATTTAGTGGAGTACGACGCACCATTCATCGATTTGGACATATTTTGTAGTAAAGGGACATACATAAGAACAATAACCGATGATATTGGTGAAGCGTTGGGGTGTGGCGCGCATGTTGTTGAGCTAAGACGATTGCAGGCAGGTTGTTTCGACCTACAAGAAAGTGTCACATTAAAGCAATTGGAGAGTGAGAAAGCAGATTTTGGTTTGGAGGCAATTGATAAATTATTAATTGACGCCGACCGTGCCGTTGAGGATTTGCCGGAGGTAATACTTCCAGCAATATCAGCAAGTTGTATAAAGCAGGGGCAACCAGTCTTAGCTCGGCATTTGCCAGAAAATGGTTTGGTAAGACTGTACGAGGACGATCAATTTATCGGGATTGGTGCAATCGATGAAGATGGTAGAGTTGCACCGCGAAGATTGATTGTAAATTAATTTATTTTTTTTAGTTTTAGAAAAAATAAGTAGAAGTACTAAATTATTAGCAAGAAAGTATCAGGTAACTATTAGTATGCGTGGTTATTCTGACTTCACATAGAGTTGGTTGTCGGCACTAGTGTGATCGACTTGGTTCTAACCGCATATTAACTGGAGGAAATGAAATGGCTTTATCAGCAGCAACGAAAGAAACTATCATTAAAGAATATGCACAAAGTGATGGTGACACGGGATCCCCGGAAGTACAGGTGGCCTTGTTAACAGCTAACATTAATGAGCTACAATCTCACTTTAAAGAACACATCCATGATCATCATTCTCGGCGTGGCCTGATACGTATGGTGAATAGCAGGCGGAAGTTGCTTGATTATTTAAAGCGCAAGAATGTTGAACGTTATTCCTCGTTGATCAAGCAATTAGAGCTGCGTCGATAAGAAAACCAGCTATTGCATGAATCTTTGAAACATTTATAGCATCGCATAATGCCATGTTCAGTGTATGTTCCAATTCATGTGATCAGCTTATTTAAATTTGAAATTTGGAAATAAGTTCAGGGTCAGAAAAAGAGACCCTGTAGGTAATTCCTAAATAACAGGAAAATATAATATGTTTAATCGAGTAACCAAGACGTTTCAATTTGGTGGTACTACGGTCACACTTGAAACAGGAAAAATGGCAAGACAGGCAACTGGATCAGTTGTCGTTACGATGGGAAATTCCAAGGTATTGGCAACCGTTGTAGGGCGAAAAAAAGCAAATCCGAGTGCGAGCTTTTTTCCGCTCACTGTTAATTATCAAGAAAAAACCTACTCTGTGGGTAAAATACCTGGTGGCTTCTTTAAGCGCGAAGGTCGTCCCACTGAAAAGGAAACACTCACCTCAAGGCTGATAGACAGACCAATTCGGCCACTCTTCCCCAAGGGCTTTATGAATGAGGTGCAAGTGATTTGTAGCGTGATTTCGGCGGACAAGGACGAAAATCCAGATATAGCTGGACTGATAGGCGCTTCAGCTGCGCTTAGCATTTCCGGCATTCCTTTCCTCGAGCCGATAGGTGCCGCTCGCGTTAGCTATAATAGTGAAACCGGTTATGTTCTCAACCCCACTTATACCCAGCTAGAAACTTCACAGCTTGATATGGTAGTGGCGGGCACAGAATCAGCCGTGTTAATGGTTGAATCGGAGGCTCAGCAACTTAGCGAAGATCAGATGTTGGGGGGCGTACTATTCGCACAGCAGGAAATGCAATCGGTGATCACCGCCATTAAGGAACTGCAAGCCGAAACGGGTAAAGAACCCTGGAAATGGGAACCTTCGGCAGTAAATCAGCCATTGATTGATTCTGTGGGTGAGAATTTTGCGGCTTCAGTCGGAGAGGCTTATCAAATTTCTGACAAGATGCAGCGTTACGATGCGCTTGGCCAACTTAAGCAACAAGCAATAGAGCAATGTGCCAACGAAGAGTTCGGCGCGAATGAGGGCGATGTAGCGGGCGTATTTGCTGCCCTTGAGAAGAAGACTGTACGCAACAATGTGCTGGACGGTGCACCTAGAATCGACGGTAGGGACACTAAAACTGTTCGTGATATCGAAGTCGAAGTTGGCATTTTACCGAAGGCCCATGGCTCAGCGTTATTTACTCGAGGTGAAACCCAGGCGCTGGTCGTAACAACATTGAGCGCAGTTAGAGATGCTCAGATCGTTGAAGGGCTAGGAGGAACTGTGAAAGATGCATTTATGTTGCACTATAACTTCCCTCCTTTCTCAGTTGGTGAAACGGGTTTTATGAGTGGACCAAAGCGCCGCGAAATAGGACACGGTAAATTAGCAAAGCGGGGCGTTACTGCGGTAATGCCTTCGGACGAGTCATTTCCTTATGCCATTCGCGTTGTGTCAGAGATTACTGAATCAAACGGTTCTAGCTCCATGGCTAGTGTTTGCGGTAGCAGCCTGGCATTGATGGATGCTGGCGTACCTTTGGCTGCTCCGGTGGCTGGTATCGCAATGGGTTTGATTAAGGAAGATGATCGGTTTGCGGTATTAACAGACATTTTAGGTGATGAAGATCACCTGGGTGATATGGACTTTAAAGTAGCCGGCACAGCTGCAGGTATTACCGCCCTGCAAATGGATATTAAAATCCAGGGAATTACCGAAGAGATAATGGAAACCGCATTAGAACAAGCTCACGATGCCAGACAACACATCTTGGTTGAAATGAATAAAGTGATAGGCGAATCCAGAGCAGATGTTTCCGAGAATGCCCCATCCATGGCAACAATTAAAATCGACACAGACAAGATTCGTGATGTGATCGGTAAAGGCGGAGCTGTGATCAGGGGAATTACCGAACAGACTGGTGCATCTGTGGATATCGATGACGATGGTAATGTGCGAATTTACGGTGAAGATGCCGATTCCCGAGACGCGGCACTGGAAATGGTAAATGCCATTACTGCCGAAGCCGAAGTAGGCAAGTTATACAAAGGCAAGGTTGCTCGCATTGTTGATTTTGGTGCTTTTGTGACTATTCTGCCAGGGAAAGATGGCTTGGTGCATATTTCCCAAATTGCCGAGGAAAGAGTGGAAAAAGTAACTGATTTCCTCACCGAAGGTGAGGATGTGCTGGTTAAAGTTTCTGATCTGGATGCTCGTGGCAGAATCAAACTGAGTATTAAAGAAATTACTGACGAAGAGAAAGCTGACTTTGTTGATGAATAGAGTTTGTTATTAGCGGTGTCGGATGTACAAGAACCCGAGGTGAAAACTTCGGGTTTTTTTTGGGAAGAACAGAAAGACAACTCCCCAAATTTACACAGCATGCTAATATTAATTTCTTTGGTAAAATTATTCTCGGAGCTTAGGCCATGAAAAAATTGATTGTATTTGCCTGTCTAGTGGTGCTTTGGTCGTGTAATATCTCAGTATCGTCTGCGCAAACGGGAGGTTTCGTCTTTTATTCCAGCCTTGCCCAGGAGTGGTTCGAAGCAGGGGATTATTTCGAATGGGCTTCGACTACGGCAAATAATGATGGGCAGGTGGTAAATGTTCATTACCGGACCTTTGGCAACCGCGAAAATCCGGCGATTCTGATATTGCACGGTTACCCCACTTCCAGTTTCGACTTCCGAGAAATGATAGATTATCTCGACGAAGAGTACTTCATCGCTACTCTGGATTTCCCTGGTTTCGGATTTTCTGACAAGCCACTGGATGGGTATAACTATATGTTAGAGGACGATGCCAGGCTGGCCGATTATTTTGTTAGAGAAATAGTGGAAATTGATGAATTCGCTTTGTTTACTCATGATCGCGGTGTAAGCGTGGGCTTATCCTTTTTGGGCAATTATCTTGATGAAAATAAACCTTACCAAATTACCTACCACTTCCTGAGTAACAGCGGTATGTTTTTACCCCTGGCGAATTTGTCTCCTGGACAAACTGTATTGCTTAATGCGGATACAGGGCCGAAAGCGATAGCAAGAATGAAGGCTCAGCCACGGCGTACCGAAGGCTCTCCTAACCAGGTTGCCTATGCCGATATACAGGCGTTCAATGATGGTATTGGTGCGCGTCTAATGGTTGGAAAGTATCTGCTGGAACGAGTAGCCAATGAATATCGCTGGCTGGACAATCTGCCGAGCAGCCCCATACCGGTTGCCTACATCTGGGGATTGTTAGACGCGGTGAATCCGGTGCGTATATCGACCCATGTGTGGGCAACTTATCTAAACGACCGCGATGTACAGAGTTCCTATTGGATAATGCCGACGGCGGGACACTACCCACAGCGTGATCGACCGGAAGAAATGGCGAAAGTAGTCAGGATGGCTTTGACTGGGCAAGTACCCAATAGAGAAGAAGGCGACGCATTTATACGGTCGTATAACAGAAGTCGGTCTGCTAATGATGCGGTTTTTATCGGGCATTCGGATATCAAAGAGATAGAATTTCCAGGCTCGGTGGAATACACACCATCGGGCTATAGATAGAACACATGGTTCTTTATCTACCACAATTCTCTTTGACACTGCCACCGACGAGCCTTCTGGAAAAATACTAAGGGCGACACTCTTCATGAGCGGACCTAGTGATCGATTTGCAGCTCTGCAATCCAAGGGAAAGCGGTACTATCAGGAAGATGATTTTGGCTTTTTTGATAACCGCGATTCGTCTGAAAGTGAAAATGAACATACGTTGCTGGTAGTGGCAGACGGAATGGGTGGGCACGTAGCTGGTGCAAAGGCTAGTCAGATTGTGACGAAATCTTTCATCGATACCTATCAACGCAGTGAGGGGTCAGTCGCATCGCGGCTGCATACTTCCTTGCAGCAATGCAACAATGAAATTGTTGTAGCATCAAAAAAAGGCAGAGCACTAAAGGGAATGGGGACCACTTTGTTAGCTGCTGTGGTTTCTAATAGTGGGTTAGAGTGGATTAGCGTGGGCGATTCTCCGTTGTGGCTTTATCGGGAAGGATCTTTACAAAGGATGAACGCGGATCATTCCATGTCGCCGGTTTTTGCTGAGATGGTTAAGGCAGGCGAAATGACTGAGGAACAGGCTGCAATTGACCCCAAACGGAGTGCCTTGCGATCAGCAGTTATGGGCAGAAAATTGAGCATGATAGATGAATCAACAAACCCCACTGCTTTGCAACGAGGCGATAGAATTCTACTGGCCACAGACGGTATTTTGACTCTGTCTGATGAGCAGGTTGCAAAAATTATAGAGAACAATTTTGCGGCGCCCAATGAGGATAGTGTTACCAGTATCATGCACGATGTTAACGACACCTATAATTTTAATCAGGACAATACTACAATATTGCTCTACTCAATAGCGTTCGATAGCAAACACTAAAATAGCTTCTAACAACGTAAAATTAGGCATGTGTACTGTTGAAATATCTAGGCCACTAATATGGAAATCTGGATAGTATTCACTTTACTGGCTGTGCTAATGCAATCTGTGCGCACCGCCAGCCAGAAACAAATAGCCCAAAGTATCTCGATACCAATGACTACGTTGGTGCGTTTTCTGTTCGGCTTACCGTTTGCAGCGCTTTACTTTTATTTCCTTAAGAATTACTACAGCCTCGATGTGATTACTCCGCAATGGGTTTTCTATCGCTCCGCTAGCCTAGCGGCTATTAGTCAAATAATCGCCACTGTGTGCTTGGTGAAAGCGCTAACTATCCAAAATTTTGCTGTTGGCACCGCCCTAGCAAAGACCGAAGCTATACTAACAGCCATTATTGGTAGCTGGTTTTTCTCAGCTGCTTTGAGTCTGCAGGGCTACTTAGCTGTATTTGTTGGCGTTGTAGGCGTGCTGGTGGCAAGCAATTGGAAGGTAAGTATCCGCGATCTAACTGAGAACGAAAGCATCAAGTTTGGTTTAGGTGCGGGATTCGGCTTTGCATTGGCATCGCTGTGGTTGCGTGATGCATCGCTCTCATTAGAATTACCTAGAATAATGAGTGCAGCGACAGTGCTATTGTTTATGGTAGCAATTCAAACAGTTGTTTGTGTAGTATGGATAATTAAATTTGAACGTGAACAATTACGCCTACTTACTGGCAAGCTCACCCATTGTGTATTTATCGGCATTACTGGTGTGGCTGGATCGGTGGGCTGGTTTACTGCGATGAGCTTACAGAATGCAGCAGTAGTTAAGACCTTGGGTCAGGTAGAGTTCGTGATAACTCTGCTAATTACTTACCTGTACTTTGGTGAGAAGATTACCCATCGAGAGTATGGGGGGATCGCTTTGGTTGCCGTCAGCATATTTCTACTGTTGTATGCTTAAATAACTGTATGCTTGAATTGTTGTATGCCTAAAACGTTCCATTGACTTTTAACGCCAGCGTTCTACCACTTGTACTGCAGGAGTCCTCGATTTCCTCGAGAATTCCATCGAGTATAGCACCGACGAAGCGTTGTCTTTCCTGGCATCTTTTTCCCGGGATAAAAAGTCGGGCATCGAGACGAAAAGTCATGTTACCAAATGCGATAATTTCTGCGAACGCGTTCCACAGTGGATCGCCTGCGCTTAATTCGATGTCTTCCAGATCATAGCGTTTTCGGTTGTCGTCAAACCGATTGTTCCAACTTAACCCGTAGTTCATATTGTAGCGCGGTATATCGTGGCGAAAGCCAATTTCCAGACTGCCACGTACGTACTGTTCCGTTCTGCGGCTGATACCCAGAAAGGGATCGGTAACATCTGAATCCTGCAGGGTAAACCGAGAGGTCGTTAAAACATTGGGTAGATTGATCATACCGAGGCGGATACTGGCGTTGGCTCTAAGGCCATAACGCTTACCGTCGCCAATATTACCGCTAGCGGAATCCAGCTGTGTTGGTGAAGTAGAAACATCTATGCGTTCGATAACGTTTTCCAGGTCATGGTAAAAAATACTGGCGTCTACCACCCCCACATCGTTCGGTAGTCTGTATTCAATGTTCAGGTCATATTGCCAGGCCTCTTCTTGTTGCAGTTGTACATTGCCAGTCTGTACGTTTGTATCATCGTCATTAAAGTCTGAAGCTGCCACGAAATCGCGAAAATTTAATTGGGAAACAGTTTTTTCCAGCGTGCCGCGTAATTGCAATACCGGTGTGATATTGAAGCGATAATCTACCTTTGGCTTGAAGAAGTTAAAATCCCGTTTGTTAAAAACATCACCGCTTTGTTCTATTTCTGAGCTCTCAACTTTAACCGTACTTTCCAGGGTCATGCGTGCATTGAGATTCCAATTATGCACCAGGTAGGGTTCAACCCGTATCTCCTCTACTTTGGAATTGGCATTGGAAACTGGGACTGGTACCAAGCCACCATGGTTTGCCGAGGGTGTTCCTGTCAGTGAATTAACAGCCAAACTCAAATTGGAATTGAGAATCGTTTGCGCACGCTCAATGCCCACTTCAATATCATGCCCTTCAAACAAATCCAGGTTATAGGCGCCCCGTACTATGCGTTCCTGGTTCTTGGAATAAGTATCTAGGAAGAGATTTTTTTCTTCATCGTTATCTAAGACGTCGAAGCGCTCTCTCAACTGACCATCATTACTCTCATTTACAATAAACAGGACCTTGAAACGGCTGCCGTTGGCAAAATTGTATTCATAGTCACCGCCAATTTCCCAGTTGTCTCTGTCGTTGTCATTGTCTTCGCGCTCTTGGGTAATGGGGGTGGTTGCCATTGTTAAATCTGTGGTCCATCTATCGACATCGGTTTCTGCATCATCCAGACCGTAGAGTGCGTTAAAGCGTACGCTGCTTTTGTCGTTAATAAGATAGTCCAGGTTGGTTGAATATTCATAAGCAGTCTGTTCGCGGTTTTGTTCTGCTCTTATCAGGTCATTTGGTGAGAAATCGCCAAGTATGCTGTTTTCCTTGCTCAACCTGAAATCGTGACGTGGAACGGCTTGTCCACTGAATAGGAAATCCAAATTGCCTAGCTGTCCACCATAGGAAAATGAACCCCCAGCTTGGGTTTTGCCATCCCAATATCGGTCCATGCTCGCTTCGTAGGACAAGCTACTGGTTGAGAGCTCTTCAAATAAAACTACGTTGATTACCTGGCCGCTTCCTCTAACATCCAGATCGCCCGATGTGTTCCTGATTATCTCAATGTAATCTACCAGCTCTGAGGAAATTCGACTTAGCTGAGTGCTCGCTTGATTGGTCTTGCCGGCAGTGCGTTTTCCATTTATAAGAATCTGGTTACCACCGGCGCCATCGCCCAGGCCACGCCTTCCACCTGCTCCACCACCACCGCGAGACCGACCACTTCCCTGACCACCTCTCACACCCGAACCGCCTGTGGACCGGGTCATCCCAGGAATACGGTCCATCATGTCCTGCGCTGTCACAGGACCGTATTCTGCAAAATAGGAGGCGGGATAGACAACTGTTGAGTCATCGCCGACTGTATCTTGGGCAAGCCCGACTGGAGATAATATTGCTGTAAGCAGTAGGAGGAATAAGGCTTGAGTCTTCATCTGGTATTTCCTAGTTCAGGTAATTTTTATTCTATATCCTGATAAAGCAGATAAAGTATACAGAGCCTCCCGGATCAAATTATCACAAGTTGTGTGTGTGTTTGCAACGACAGGACTTCAAATTCAAGTGATTTATTGTGTTGTTTCGAGCAGGCAAATTACAAGCTAACTAGACAGCATACTTCAGCTTGTTTAGCAAACCGTATCGGAATTTTAAGCCCAATGCCTTGGAGAAAAGCTGTTCCAAAAAAATTTGGAATAGCTGCTAGGGAGATATAGCGTATCAGTTCGACAATCAGGCGTGGTGTGGTATATACCGGGCTAGTGGCGCCCTTCGTTGACTACGACAGCGGATGCGACGCGCCCCACATTGCGTATCACGTAAGACTGGTTGGCTTTATGCCAGGCCCAATCCGCTCGAGCATCGAGTTCGGTAGTAACACCGTCACCGCGAGCTACATGAAAAAGACCGTCAGCGACCTGAATGACGACGCTGGAGAAATTATGGCTTTGCACTGATGTTTCTTCACCGGGTGCCAATTCAACTCGATAAGATCGAAACCAGGCATTTTCTAATTGCGGCTCACCTGCCAGTCCAGTTGGTCTATCAGCGGCGAGGTTGGTGTTGCCAGAGCCGGCATTGACCATAGCAATGATCCGAAAGAGCCCTGGTCCATTATTCGGAACCTTATGGGTATTTGCTTCCGTTGCATAAGCAATATTGGCGCTAACACCTCCATCTCTAGGACCATCCCCTCTACTTATAGAAGTTAGTAGAATGGCTTGATCATGAGTGTGGGGCAGTGACACATCACCTGGGTTGATCTGCACATCCAGCAAATAAAGATCACCGTCATTATGCACTGTCCTGTGACGCGGTTCGTCTAGCAGGTGCACTACACGCTCCCCGGCAAATTCATCTTCCTGAGCCAGTGGAGAAACAGATGGAGACCCGCCCAAAAGCACTAATGCTGCAATAACGAAACCTAAGGTATTAAGCAATCTTCTTTTTGTCTGTACGTCAAACAATCTCATGTGATCCCCCAAATTAGCTAGCCAAAGCGAGACTAAAAACTACGCTATCTACCAGCCTTTTACCAGAATAAATGGGCCTTTTCATAGTGGGGGCCCATAGTGGAGTCGGTAAAAAATAAGAATCATCCGTATTACGATTTTTTATCGATCTCTATTTATGATCGAATTTGGGCATTATGGTGAGGCAAGCTAGGGAATGGGGATAGGTCGGCTTGCTCTGCTTGCCCCTGTTGCCATTTGGTGCCGATGTAGGTGCTATAGGAACTACGGTGAGCCAACATTTGATCCTCGTATCGATTCTTCATCGAGGTATTGGTTCTTTCCAAGTTCATTGCAGTGAGTTTTTATGAAGATGCTGGAGATACTCTGAATATAAGAGAAGCAAAATGTTCCTGTCCAGTCTTTGGATTGCGTAGGTTCTCATTAACCCTGCAATATGGACCCATTACTGAGAAATGCGGGTGATCTCAAACGTAAAAACGCCGCGTTGGTGCTGCCCAAATTCATCTTCACTTTCGACTACCACATTGTGTAATCCCGGCATGAGGGTTTCCGGTAGGCTATATTCCCAGATGTGAGAAGAACCAACGGGTCTTGGGAAGGCATCATCTGTATCGGCGTACTGCTGGTAGGTTCTCTCCATAAAAGGGTCCGATCTCACCACATAGTCCATTGAGACCTGGCGTCCGCTATCAAGTGACAGGCTGACTTCGTCGCGCTCGCCGCCATCGAATAGGTTCACTACCACTTTAGTATTTGCGAGTAATATACCTCGGTTAATACCGGACTCAGTCGTATCAAGCGCAGGATCTAACACGATACGCAGCCTCTGCGCCGCCTCTCTGCCGTAAGGGAAGGGAATGAATTCCGGAACCAGCGTGACGTCATCAAATTTTAGCAGGTAGAACCCGTTAGGATTACCGTCTTCCATCATGGCATCAGCCACACCACGCAGATCTCTCGGTCCTCGAGTCCAACCGCTGCCGCGTACCTCGGCCAGGGTATGTGCTAACCAGGGTTGCCCGGTCCACCCGTGATTGTGATTGATCTCTACTTTCCAGCTATTACTGGTATCGTGTCCGGCAAGACCATAAATGCTGGTGAACGGTCTTAATAATTCTAAAAGCTCAGGAAAATTATCAGTATTCGGACCCGTGATTCTGGAGCCAGCACTGCCATCGCTGGCTTCTGCGATCAAGGGTATATGGGTTGCTATTACAATGAGCTTGTCGTTCGGAACATTAGCAAGGTCCTGCTCCAGCCACATCATTTGATCGTCTGAAATAAACCCTCGGTAATCGCTGTTGCTGGGACCGCGCTGGCCAGCACCAACATACTCGACATTGTTCAGCGCAACGATATGGGCATTGCCATAGTTAAAGGAATAATAGATGGGACCAAAATGTTTTTTGTACGTCTCGTTCGCATAGTGCGCATTGGGAGACTCATAATTCATGTCATGGTTGCCAGGCAAATTCCATTGGGGAATTCCAATAAGACCGATCATTTCCTTATGCCGATCATACAAACCGAGATTGTCAAAAACCACATCCCCAACCGTAATTAAAAATTTCGCATCAAAGGGATTTCCCAGTAATGTGTTTATCAGGTCTTCTCGCAACATATCTTCGCCCCGATCGGAACTGGCCTGAGGATCGGCAAAGGCATGGGCCGAAAAAATAACTTCCCGAGAACTGAGTTTGTGAAGAGCAAAGTCGATATTTTCCGATAGGGGGCCAGTCGGTTCGATTACCGGCCATAGCCACTCAACGGACGTACCTGCAATAGCTGCTGGAGTACCGTTGGGATAGTGCCGATAAAAAAATTGCGGTAGATTATTGCTGTCAACGGGCACCAGATAACCCGATGGTTGTGAGATAAACAGTATCTGGTTTGCGGGCAGGCTTATTTCGTAATATCCATCGGCGTTAGTCAGTACCAGATTGCAACCATTACTGACACTGACGTTCGCAACGCCAGGTTCGCTCGAGTTGTGCCGCCCGTCCAGGTTGGTATCTTCATAGACCACACCCTTGGCGACCTCCGTCGATTCATTGCTAATGCCACATTGAGCTTGCACTGCCGGAACAAAGAAAACCAAGCCAATCAGACTTAAAATTGCTGCCTGAAATTTTGAATGGGTTTTCATAGAAGGCTCTCAAAAAAGATAATTACTGTACTAAGTGGGGTAATGATAGTCTCATAATCAGTAAATTGTCATCAAAATTGATATAGCGGAAAATGTTATTAATTATTCGTAGCTAGTGGTACGATTTTTATCTTCCCCAGAGCATTGCTCGGTAGCAGTGGTGTCTCTCCGGCTGGACATTCATTTTGCTTTAATATAAAAGCAATAATTTACAGGTACTTCGTGCGCGAGAGTGAACCCGCGTTATCCGCTGGCATATTGCCAAGGATTTTGTACCAATAATCCAACACGGTTATATCAGTCCAGGAAACCAAATTGTTCCCATAGAACCCCAACTCGTGACAGCGTTTGCAATTATGTTCATAGAGCAACTGACCCGCCCTGGCTTGGACGTCGGTATACACCTCATCGCTTATGGTTATTTGTTGCGCAGCCGCTGCCGAGAAAAATAGCCATGCAGGTATAAAGATGAATTTGTTGAAATAGAATCGCAAAGAGTATTTCTTCAGGCAGTAAGTTAACAATGAGACTATTAGGGTGCTCTGGCAGAGTACAAGTCATTAGCTAATCCTAATCGACTTGATGAAAGAAGTGAACCGTCCCTTCTGAAATGCCACAACTGGATTGCCATTAACTTGCCTGTACTCAGTAAGCGTTGCAGAGAGCTTATGCGAAGAAACTGGACATGAACCCACAACAGGGATACTTTTACCTTTTACCTTCAGGCGGTATTACCATGAAGCAAATTATCTTGAATCTTAAGTTGGCTGGATTGCTGGCAATATTGCCGGCCATTATCAATGCGCAAACTCCAGCACCAAACGCCGACCCTTATGCTAACAACCCTAATCCCGGTAGTCAGGACTTCCCTTTGGCTGCACCGGCTGGTGTGGACAGCGGGGCGTTAAATACAGCACTTGATGGTGCTGCTAATACCGGACCCTTTGATCCTGCTACCTGGAAATACGGTGACAGGTTCAATGCACCTGCTGGATCGCCTATATGGAATCCGGTAAAAGCCAAAATGATGGCAGGGGGTATGGTAACCGGTGGAACCATTTTTGCTGCAAGCGATCCAAGCACCTACTGTGCCATGGCCAATGCGGGGTATGATTTCGTCTGGACCGAGATGCAGCATTCCCAACAAGACTGGGATAATGTATCGCGCATGTGGCGTACCTGTGCACATGCCGGCGCCGTCCCTGGCGTGCGTGTAGCCTATACAGATGAACGCGAGATTCAACATGCACTGGATGCTGGTGCGTTGGTGATTGTGGTGCCCACTGTGGACACAGTGGAAGAAGCACGCGAGATAGTAGAATGGACCTTTTTCCCCCCTCTGGGTCGTCGCAGTAATGGCGGTGGGCAGGCGTTCGATCAGAACATGTGGGGCACTGTGCCAGGAGGATATCGCGCCACCGCCAATGACAATATCGTATTGGTGCTGATGATAGAGACCATGGAGGGTGTAATGAACGCAGCGGAAATAGCAAAAGTGGCCGGTGTATCAGCAATTTTTGCGGCAAGTGGCGATCTTGGCAATTTCTCTGGCTATCGCCAGGGGCAGCCAGATTATGAACGCGTGATTAATGTCGTGCACGATGCCGCAATTGCTGCAGATATTCGCCTTTGTGGGTCGCTGGCCTGGCGGGACCGCCCTGACTTCACTTGTTTCCAGGCTGGCAGTGAGACAGCCAATATCCGCCGTGGCGCCGCTGCCGAGCTAGGTACGCTTGCCAATACACAGGGCGAAGTGACAGCGGGGCCTTTCGCTGGAAGACAGTAAGTTCAATCAGACAATTGGCTGGTCGATACGACTAACGGTTGGCCAATTCGATGATGAAGGGCGGTGTCTCCTTGACCACTTCGTCAGCAATCCGCTTTGTCCGGTTTTACATATTGCCTGCCATTTCGTTTGCAAATAGCATCACCATTCCGCCAGCCCTGTCGTCTCGACCAAAGATTGCTAATCGATCGAGATACGCATCCAGCGACTGCATTTTGCCGGTACTCGTGCAAACGTCGATAAACTCCCCGGTCAAACTGGTTCTAACCAGTACAGCGCCCCAGGCAAGATTAAGCATCGGCAGATAAATTTCCCTGCTTAACCAGCCACTATCGATTCCTCGTTTGATGGCAATACCAATCATGGCAGTTGCTGATAGCTCAGCGAATGAACCCGGGTAGTCAATCACTTCGTGCCACATGCCATCGATGTCCTGGAACGGTCTAAGGTTTTCCAGATGTTCCAGGAAGGATGCCATGAGCTTGCTGTAGCCTGGGTGGGATTCCGGCAAATCACTCAAACTAAGTGCTAGGCCCAAAGCTGGAAACCCATTGCCACGACTCCAAGCTACGTCCGCCAGTGGAGAGTGGCGATACAAGCCGTCATCTCGTAATAAAAGACTCTGCATATACTCAACGTGGCTAACTGCCATATCAAAGTATTTGCTTTGCCCTGTGAGCTTTCCTGTTTTTACCAGCAATGGCGTAGCCATGAAAACCGAGTCGCTCATTTCTGAGTGGAAAGGTATGGCCTCTCGCTCATTACCCTGTTCATCAAATGCTAGGTCGGCAGCGCTGATTGTCAGGCGTAACGCATTCTCATCCCCGGTCCGTTCGGCATATTCAGCAAACACCAGATGCCCTGCCATAAGCGATGCATTGGAGACCTCAATAGCCCCCTGTGACAGATACCCCTGGATTAACTGCTCCACTTCTTCCATATATCCAAGCCGCATACGACCTATCAGGCTCATCCCGGGGACGTATGCCGGCGATGAGAAATCATAACCGTAGGTCTCAGCCAATTGCTGAGCCAACTTACTGGGAGTCCTGCTAAGTCGACGCTCAACTTCGAGGCTTGCCGGTGACTCTTCTAGCCCCGGTAACTCTGACAAGAAATTTATAGTAGCGGTTCGATCTGAAAGTAGTTGCACCGGAATTGAGCCCGTGTCTGCAACAGGTCCATCCTGAAGTGCCCTTGCCAAACCTGATTGGTCTTGATCAGCGATTACCACCAAGTCCGGTGCGTGTACGCCTATCCATCGCCAGAGAGCGTTGGACACAGGATTTTCTGCATAGGCATTGCCATCTGGGGGGAAGGCCAAGCTGTCCAAATCCGGATTGGCCAGGGCAATCGCAATCAAATTTATGGGGCGGTCTTGCGCTTCCATTTGGGAATACGTATTCAACAGTGTGCGCACTCGATCCGAAGAGTCAGACTCACCCATCAATCCCGCCAAATACAAAACGGTAGGCGCATCTTGAATACCCGCCGCAATTCCTTGCGCATTGATCAAGCTGCGCTTGGAGCCAAGTCCGACGTCCCATTCCATATTCTGGGCGAGAACCGGCAAAGCCGGTGTCAGTAGCACAATAAAAAGGATGGCAGGGTAGAGTCTTTTTTTCATTATTGATCTCTGTTCTATTCTCGGAGCCTTCAACAATCGAAAAAGACACCACTGAGCGAGGAAGAATAAGAGCTATATTGGTGGATGTCCATGGTTAAGAATGGCTGACGTCCCTACAAACCTTATTAGAGACTAATGCTATACTTCCCCTGAATAGAAGATGCAGATGGATTATTCATGGCCACTTATGTAATAGGTGACATACAGGGTTGCTACAAGCCGCTTAGAAGTTTATTAAAAAAAATTCGGTTTAATCCAAATAGCGACAAGCTTTGGTGTGTTGGTGACCTGATCAACCGCGGCCCAAAATCGCTGGATACACTGCGTTTCTTGCAAGACATGGACTCTGCTACTGAGATCGTACTGGGCAATCACGACCTGCATTTTATCGCTATTCACGAGGGTTGTGCGCCGAACCGCTCAAAAGACACCTTAGGCAAGTTGCTGCAGGCTCGGGATTGCCAGCAACTCAGCGATTGGTTGCGTAGTAAAAAATTGGCACACTACGACAGTATTGAAACCGATTCCGGAATAACTAATTTTTTGATGCTGCATGCGGGGTTTGCTCCCCAGTGGACATTGCAGAAAACTCTTAATTGCGCAGCAGAAGTTGAGCTTGCCCTGCGGAGCTCTAATTACAGAGCGCTGCTAACACATATGTATGGTGATACGCCTGATCGCTGGCATGACAAGTTAGGTGGCTTGGATAGGTTGCGGGTGATTACAAACTATCTTACCCGAATTCGTTTTTGCGATGAAATTGGCACCTTGAATCTGAAGATTAAAGAAGGCTTGAACTTTGCACCATTTGGATTCAAACCCTGGTATGAGTACGAAATAATCAGCCCCAAGGTGAGTGTTCTCTTTGGGCACTGGGCTGCGCTCGAAGGAAAAACCAGTAAGAAGCATATCTACGCACTGGACACCGGCTGTGTGTGGGGGCGGGAACTCACTATTATGCAATTGGAAAACTCCAAGAATTTTTCCGTCACTGGCTAGGTTATACTAACGCGCTTTATTTATTGAACGAGTTGTCATGAAATATTATTTAGTAGGCGGCGCGGTCCGCGACAAGCTTCTGAACTGGCCAGTTGTTGACAAAGACTGGGTAGTGGTTGGGGCGAGCCTACCTGAAATGAAAACCTTGGGATTCACTCAAGTTGGAAAGGGCTTTCCGGTGTTTCTCCATCCTGAAACCAAAGACGAATATGCGCTGGCCCGAACCGAGGTAAAAACCAAGCCCGGATATACCGGGTTCGATTTTGATGCCTCCAGCTCAGTCACACTGGAAGAGGATTTGTTGCGCAGAGATCTGACTATCAACGCCATGGCTCAGACTGATGAGGGTGGAATCATCGACCCCTATGATGGCCAGGGCGACATTGACAAGCGGCTCTTGCGCCATGTTTCACCTGCTTTTAGTGAAGATCCATTGCGTGTATTAAGAGTAGCTAGGTTTGCCGCTCGTTTTGCGCACTTGGGGTTTGCTGTAGCCGATGAGACGATGGAATTGATGGCTAAAATTGCAGATTCGGGCGAGCTGGATTACCTGGTTAAAGAGCGTGTCTGGCAAGAAATCGAAAGGGCGTTGGAAGAAAAAGATCCGTCGGTGTTCATTGCAACGCTAAGAGACTGCAACGCATTGAAATTTATTTTACCGGAGGTTGATAATCTTTTCGGAGTGCCTCAGCCAGAGAAATACCACCCAGAAATCGACACAGGTGTACATATTCTCATGTGTATGGAGGCCGTCGCTAAATTGTCGAATGACCCGGTGGTGCGTTATGCAACACTGGTTCATGATGTTGGAAAAGCGGTTACGCCTAGGTCGAATTGGCCGCATCACTACGATCACGAAAAATTGGGCCTGAGCTTGCAGGCTGGAATAACCAAGAGGTTGCGCGTTCCAAATGAGTTTAGCGACATAGCGCGGCTTGTGTGCGAACACCACACCAAGTTACATCGGCTCAAAGGGTTACGGGCGAAAACGGTGTTGTCTCTATTGGAAGCGCTGGATGCATTTCGCCGCCCCGGGCGCGTGGGCAAATTTCTGCTTGCCTGTGAAGCTGACGTGAAAGGCAGAACCGGATTTGAAGAAGGCGATTACCCCCAGAAAGCGCTATTAAATGCAGCATGCGCTGCGGCTAGTAGCATTGATGCCGGTGCGCTGTTAAAGCAGGAAGAGGCCAAAAACATAAAGCCAGCCGAGTTTATAAGACAGCATCGCTTGGCCGCGGTGGAAAAAGTCCTTGTCGAATTTGCTGCAAATGACTGAGCAATTTAATCAGACGCCAGTGGTTCTTGTAACAGGAGCGGCTAAACGTATCGGCGCAGCTATTGTGCAAAAATTTCATCAACAGGGATGCAAAGTAATTATTCACTGCAATCGCTCCCAGATCGATGCGCAGGCATTGCAGTCGCTGTTGTGCTCACAGAGGGCCAACTCGGCCACAATCATTTCAGCTGACCTATTGCTAGAATCAGACAGAGACAGGTTGGCTCAGAAAGCTCTCGAAAGCTTCGGTAGACTGGATGTATTGGTTAACAATGCCTCGACGTTTTACCCGACAGTGTTCGGCACAGTGACTGAGCCTCAGTGGAACGAATTACTGGATAGCAATCTACGGGCAGCTTTTTTTCTTTGTCAGGCCTTTAAAGATGAATTGCAACTCAGAAATGGCGCAATAATAAACCTGGTAGATATACACGCTGACAATCCGCTAAAACACCACTCGGTATATAATATTGCCAAGGCGGGTCTGAAGGCGATGACTAAGTCGTTAGCGAAAGATTTAGCACCTGAGATCAGGGTAAATGGTGTGTCACCTGGCGCTATATTGTGGCCGCAAAATTTGGAAGGAAAATCCGATAAAGCGGTAGAGGACGCAAAAAAAGACATATTAAGCCAGATTCCCCTAGGCCATCTAGGAACACCCGATGATATTGCCGAAGCAGTTTATTTTCTTGCCCGCAAGGCAAGTTATATAACGGGGCAGGTAATAAGAGTTGACGGTGGCCGCGCTCTATCCTAATCAGACTATTCTTTCCAATCAAAATCAATACGCCAGAGCTTTTGATCTGCGGCGTAGGCCTGCCATAAAGCACCGTAAGTTTCCCCTGATGCGGGATCGATATTGGATTCGGCTACTTCTGCCAGCGGGCAAAGCACATAGGCATTTTTCGTTATCTCCGACCTCGGTAATTCGATGCCAGCTACAAGCCCCTGCTCATTCCCGAAAGTAAGAATATCGATATCCAGAGTTCTGCCGGAGAATTTTGGATCTGTGCGTACGCGACCCTGAGAGTCCTCCAAATGTTTGAGCGTGAGAATTACCTCAGCTAGTTCTTCACCGGTTTCTAAAATAACCACCAAGTTGATAAAATTATTACCGGAAAATCCCACAGCCTCGCTCTCATATACAGAAGAACACAGCAGTTCGCCAAAGTGCTGCCTCAGATTTGCCACAGCTTTGCGAATATTATGTGCCGCTTCGGTGTTACTGCCGAGGCTCAATGTCAGAATCGTCATTATGCTATCGCCTAATAAAGGTCTATTTTTCTCCACGCTCGATTATGACCCCGACATCTTTTGAGCCGGTCACCGCACCTGGCTTCCCGATGCGTAATTTAAGCCAGGGGACATTGAACTCCTGAATAACAAGTTTGGCGATTGATTCGGCGAGCGCTTCGATTAACTGAAATTCGCTTCCTTCAACAAATCCGATAAGTCGTTTCGCCACTGCTTTGTAGTCCAGTGCCTCCGTAATATTATCGCTGGCGGCAGCCGCCCTAATATCTGCGGCCATCTCTAAATCCATGCTCACGCATTGTTTCTGGGTTCTTTCCCAGTCATAGATTCCGATTATGGTTTCAATTTCCAACTCTCGGATGTAAACGGTATCCATTGCAGAGGTACTCCTGATTTAAAGTTAAAGTGCTGGCAGTGTGTCGAGCGGCCAGCGAGGATTGGCGATAATGCTTAAATCATCCTTCTGCCCTGCCAACAGGCGTTGGCAACCTGCATAGGCAATCATTGCGCCATTGTCGGTGCAGTATTTTGGCTGTGCGTAAAATAGCTTGCTTCGCATCTTTTCTACAGTGCTCTGCAATCCATCGCGCAGCCTTAAGTTAGCACTTACCCCACCGGCGATTACCAGTGTGTTCATACCAGTGTGTTCAAGTGCCCGCCGACACTTAATCATCAAAGTTGCAACTACTGCGTCTTCAAAAGCCCGAGCAATATCGGCACGAGTCTGATCGTCTAGGCCGCCTTCAGCGTCGTTGTGATCAGAAATTGTGTTGCGTACAAAGGTTTTCAGCCCACTGAAACTAAAATCCAGGCCTGGCCGATTAGTCATGGGTCGGGGAAAGTGAAATCGATCGGAGTCACCCTTCTCTGACAATCTGGCCACCTTTGGTCCACCCGGATAAGGCAGACCCAGCATCTTACCTACCTTGTCAAAGGATTCCCCAGCCGCGTCATCCAAGGATTCACCAAGTAACGTATATTCCCCAATTGCTTTTACCTGCACCAGTTGGGTGTGTCCACCGGAAACCAGCAAGGCAACAAACGGAAATTCGGGGGGATGCGATTCCAGCATGGGTGCAAGCAGATGACCTTCCATGTGATGAACGCCAATAGTCGGGACATTCCAACCCATACCCAACGACCGACCAATTGAACCACCAACTAATAAGGCGCCGATTAGCCCCGGGCCTGCCGTGTAAGCGACACCCTCGATGTCTTCCGTGTTCAGCTTAGCCCTTTTTATGGCTTCCTGAATCAGCGGTAAGGTCTTGCGAATATGATCACGGGAGGCCAATTCAGGGATGACCCCCCCGTATTGAGCATGGATTTCGACCTGACTGTAGAGGCAATCTACCAGTAGGCCTTTCTCGCTATCATAGATAGCGACACCGGTCTCGTCACATGAGGTTTCTATACCAAGTACTATCATCTAATTACTCGTTTTATCAGTATCATTCGCCAATTTGGGTGGTTGCCCAGGGTTGAATACAATGATTAGAAAAGCGCCATCATGCCAAAAATGATGAGCGAACCCAAATTCTTACCTTCTGAGGCGTTTTAAAGCGTTAATTCTTTGCATTTCAAGCGGTGGGGCATTATTATGTGCGCCCCTGAGTTTTCGGGGAGGTTGAACGGGAACACAGCAAGGATTTCATCAAGAATTTAATATAGAGCAGGCAGGTATATATAACTCATGCCAATGGTAAAGTTGAAAGAAAATGAGCCGTTTGACGTAGCACTGCGTCGATTTAAGCGCTCGTGTGAAAAAGCAGGTGTTCTGGCCGAAGTACGACGTAGAGAATTCTATGAGAAGCCCACCTCTGTCCGAAAGCGTAAAGCTGCAGCAGCTGTGAAACGGCACCTGAAGAAGCTGCAACGGGAAAGTAAAAAAAGCAAGCGATTGTACTAGTCATCTAACCTCGCCAGACTAAGTTCCAAATTTTTTATTGCTCTGTAGAGCACTGGGATAAACATGGCCGAAAGCCCACTCAAGCAAAAAATCACCGCCTCGATGAAAGATGCCATGCGTGCCAAAGACAAGCCACGCCTAGGAGCTATTCGTCTCGCACTATCCGACATCAAGCAAGTAGAAGTTGATGAACGCATCGACCCTGATGATGCGAGAATCATTACCATCCTGGATAAAATGGTCAAGCAACGCCGTGAATCTATCAGACAGTATGGAGCTGCTGAAAGGCAGGAATTGGCTGACCTGGAACAACAAGAAATCGAGGTGTTGCAGGAATTCTTGCCCCAGGCCCTGAGTGAAATCGAACTGGCGGAACTCATCGAAAAAGCTATCACCGAGACTGGCGCAGAAAACATGAAAGACATGGGCAAGGTCATGGGGATAGTTAGGCCTCAAGTCGTTGGCCGGGCAGATATGTCAGCGGTTAGCGCTGAAGTCAAATCCTTGCTGGGCTAATGCTACGCTAGCAGTGTGAACCACTAGTTGCTTCGATGTATTCCTTCTTATGCTACAGCACCCTCTTGCCGTGATGGTGACATGTTACACTTTTAGATCGATGGACCTCTAAATAATAGTTCGTCGAGCACAATAGGTTCTTGGTGCACTCAGGCACCAGGTACTGTGTGTTTAACTCCCAATTCCTATTTTTAGCAGCTGTAATTTATGGCAGGATTAATCCCACAATCGTTCATCGATGACTTGTTAAACCGAGTCGATATCGTCGATGTCGTGGATAACCGGGTTCAGCTTAAAAAAACCGGGAAAAACTATTCCGCCTGCTGCCCTTTCCACCAAGAGAAGACCCCTTCCTTCAGCGTGCAGCCAGAGAAGCAATTCTATTATTGCTTCGGTTGTGGAGTCGGCGGTAACGCCCTTGGGTTCGTCATGAATTTTGAGCAGCTGGATTTTCCCCAGGCAGTTGAAATGCTGGCGAAGGAAAATGGTATGGATGTTCCTCGTGAAGAAAGCAAGGCGGCTACACAGCGAAAATCCGAGAACGTAAAATTATCTGAGA
>CAVOCG010000018.1:0-29105 GCA_963694095.1 Gammaproteobacteria bacterium | reverse complement strand
TGGATCAAGGGTGACCACCAGACCGTCGCGATAAGGCTGAGCCAGCATCCAACAGTGCAGGCTTTGTGTCGAGAATTTGGTAAGCCCATCGTATCAACGTCGGCCAACCATTCAGGTCAGACTGCGATAAAATCCAGAATAAAACTTTTTAATGAATTTGCTGGTAAAATTGATTTCTTTGTGGCGGGAATACTGGGTTCGGAAAAAAAGCCGTCGCAAATTCGAGACTTGCTAACCGGCGAGATTATTCGATGAAAAAAATAAGCGAGATTAATTTGGACGAGGTAGACGTAGACCAGGTAAAGGAATTTCTGTTGCAGCTGCAAGCTGAAATTTGCAGCGGGTTAGAAAGCGCCGATGGTAAAGCAACCTTTCAGACCGACAAATGGGATCGGGAAAAGGGTGGTTCAGGAATCACGCGGGTGATTGGAGATGGCGCAGTATTGGAAAAGGGGGGGGTGAATTTCTCCCATGTTTTTGGTGAATCTATGCCCGAGTCGGCCACCGCTGCGCGGCCCGAACTCGCTGGAAGAAACTATCAGGCCTTGGGTGTCTCTGTGGTAATTCACCCGGACAACCCATTTGTTCCAACCTCACATGCTAATTTCAGATTCTTCCTAGCGGAGAAACAAGGTGAAGCACCGGTTTGGTGGTTTGGGGGTGGGTATGACCTGACGCCCTACTATGGTTTCGAAGAGGATTGTGTGCACTGGCACCAGCAAGCCCGGTTGGCCTGCGACCCATTCGGAGAAGAGTATTATCCTCGTTTCAAGGAGGAATGCGATGCGTACTTTTTTGTTAAACACCGTAAGGAAACGCGTGGAGTCGGTGGGTTATTCTTTGACGATTTTAATGAATTAGGATTTGGAAAAAGTTTTGAATTTGTCAAAGCAATGGCGAGTAGTTATTTGTTAGCCTATTTGCCAATCGTTGAGCGTAGAAAAAATACCCAATTCAATGAGCGACAGAAGCATTTTCAGGAGTATCGCAGGGGCAGGTATGCTGAATTTAACTTGGTATATGATCGAGGCACTTTGTTTGGATTGCAATCAGGTGTGGGCCGGACTGAATCGATACTAATGTCCTTACCCCCGGTTGTGCGCTGGATATATGATTGGAAAGCAGAATCGGGGAGTCCGGAAGAAGAGCTGAGCAGCAAATTTTTGGTTCCCAGAGGCTGGATATAATCAGCATTGAGCTTAGTAAGACTCAGTCCCGAAATTAATCATTAAGGCAATACGAATAAAGGTGACATGTGCCTAATCTATCGACCTATGCAGTTGTTGGAAACCCTGTTGCGCACAGCAAATCCCCACTCATTCATTCGCTGTTTGCAAAGCAAACAGGGCAGGATTTGGAATACACCACGCAGCAATGTGACGATTCGAATTTTGACCAGACGGTGCTGGATTTCTTTAGCGCGGGAGGTGATGGGCTAAACATCACTGTGCCGTTTAAAGAGCGCGCCTTTGCGTTGGCGACTGAATGCTCGGATCAGGCGGCGCTGGCAAAAGCGGCGAATACCTTGTTTCTGGATCAGCAGAATATCTTGTGCGGTGACAACACCGATGGTATTGGTTTGGTCACGGATATATCGATTAATAATAATTTTTCTATTAACGATAAAAAAATCTTAATCCTGGGTGCCGGGGGAGCGGTGCGGGGTGTATTGGCTGGTTTGATTTCAGCGCAGCCTCGTGTAGTCGCCATTCTTAACCGGACTGCAAGCAAGGCAGAACAGCTAAAGCAGGAGTTTGATGCTTACCTGCCGGTAACGGTCACTAGTTATAATGACCCCTTGGAAGAGGCTTTCGATTTAGTGATAAATGGCACGTCCATGAGTCTTGCGGGCAAAACACCGCAAATAACGGCTGAACTACTGTCTCCGAATTGCTGCTGCTATGACATGATGTACGGCCAGCAAGAAACACCATTCGTGACTTGGGCAAAAGATCAGGGTGTAACGCTAGCGCTGGATGGATTGGGGATGTTGGTTGAACAAGCCGCGGTGTCCTTTGCCCTTTGGCGTGGCGTAAGACCAGACACGGCCCCAATTCTAGCGGCGCTTCGGGCTGAATTTTCCCGCGACACTTAGTCAGGAGTAAATCGGTGGCGAAAAAAAAGCTGTGCAATTAGCGCCAGCCCTTTTTCAATTCGAATTGCTTAGCTAATGCTCTTCTTCCCCGTGAATATCACTAGGCGAAAGGGGCATGGCATTGGCATCATCGCCCCGGTAATCTACTCGATTGCCAAAGGTATATTTACCCTCCACTGTCATAAAACCGATTAACAGTAGTAACACGACCGGCGGGCCGAGTAGTGTAACGATCAAAGCTAGTCGCTCCCACATGACATGCATAAAAACGGCAACAATAAAGCCGGCCTTTAATAGCATGAACACGATGACCAGCGTCCAGCGCATGCCGCCCTGCACATTAAAATAGTCGACCAAGTACGAGCACGTACTTAGGACAAAAAGGAGAATCCAGATTTTATAGTAAATCCCAAGAGGATGTTGCTGACCTGTTTCCGATGACATTAAAAATTCCTCTTACAATAAATAGAAAAACGCGAAAATAAATACCCAAACAAGATCCACAAAGTGCCAATATAGGCCAGTAATCTCTACGATCTCATAATTTGTTTTCTCATAATGGCCGAGCCACACCTTTCTGGCGATTATGAACAAGTATATAACCCCTGCGGTTACGTGCGCACCGTGGAAGCCGGTGATCATGAAAAACACCGAGCCAAACTGTGGCGCCCCAAATGGGTTCTCCCAGGGCCGTACGCCCTCTTCCAAGATTAATTTGGACCACTCAAATGCTTGCATGCCGACAAATGACATACCGAATAGTGCGGTTATGCACATCAATAAAGCCGTTCTTTTCCGGTCTCTGCGATAACCAAAATTTACTGCCAGTGCCATGGTGCCGGAACTGGTAATAAGTATGAAAGTCATGATGGCAATCAGTATCAGCGGAATTGGATCACCACCAAAAGAGAGTGCAAAAATTTCGCTTTGGACCGGCCAGGGCTGAGTCGTCGTCAGGCGAACATTCAGGTATCCGGTGAGGAAACACGTGAAAATAAATGTGTCACTTACCAGAAAGAGCCACATCATCAGTTTGCCCCAGGGCACGTTATAGGTTTGCTTGTCAGCGCTCCAGTCGCCCACCAGGCCATCGATCCCTGCCTGTGGTTCTGCCCCATCGTTTAAAGCTATTTCACTCATTGTTGATTCCCGTTAAAGTTCTAAACAATTCTAAATCTACTTACACTTACATCAGGTATACGACAAAAGTCCAAACATGATTAACCACACGATCAGTAGAAAGTGCCAGTACATCGTGCACAATTCTATGCTGAGGCTAAGCTCTTTCAGTTCAGAACCCGTAAATAGCTTAATCGAGCTCTTGCTCCAAACCCATAATCCGCCAAGCAGGTGAACCGCATGTAAGCCGGTCAGCAAATAGAAGAAGGAATTAGCAGGATTGGAGGCTAGGAAGAAACCACTATTTTGGAGGGTTTGCCAGGCCATAAGTTGCCCGGCAATAAACAAAATAGCAAAAATGCCACCAACGACAAATGCGGCAATAATGTTTTTCTGTTTCCCCTGGCTCACAGACGTTCGAGCCCACTGGAATAGCATGCTACTTATTACCAGTAATGCCGTGTTTAACCAGAGCTGACTGGGGTCAGACAGCGGAGTCCAGTCAGGTACGCCCATGCGGACAAAATAACTCACCGTAAGCAGCGCAAAGACGATAGATGCAACCAATAGGAAAAAGAGCAGAGCCACTTTTTCAGGTGCCACATCGAAAGCGCCAGCTGGGTTCAGGCCACCTATAATCCCCTTTCTTTCCCAAGGCTTGTCGGCAACGCTTTTAACGAAGCTCATGTGTCAGCCTTGGACTTGCCATGATCTGGAGCCAACGGCTCATTGTCAACCGTAGGCTCTTCACTCTCTGGTGTGTTTTGCGGAATGAAATCTTCATGAGCGCCAGGCACGCTGTAGTCGTATGCCCAACGATAGACAGAGGGTGTTTTATCCCCCCAATTACCGTGGGCAGGCGGTGTATCCGGTGTTTGCCACTCCAGAGTAGTAGCGCCCCAAGGGTTTGGATCGGCTTTCTTGCCGGCTTTTAAGCTCCAGAGAAGGTTAATGAAAAACAATAGCTGGGCGGTGCCAACAATTAACGCGGCTATTGTAATATTCCCATTGAGCGTTTGTGCTGATTCCGGAATAAAGTCTGTGGTGCCCATTGCATAGTAGCGACGGGGAACCCCCAGGAAGCCTAGGTAGTGCATTGGCAGGTAAATGGCGTAGGTGCCAAAGAATGTAAGCCAAAAATGCCACATGGCCATAGTCTCGTTATACATCTTGCCAGATACTTTCGGATACCAGTGATAGATCGAGGCGAATAACACCAGTACCGGAGACACGCCCATCACCATATGAAAGTGAGCAACCACGAAATAAGTGTCTGACAGAGGCAGGTCAACAATCACGTTGCCCAGGACAAGCCCCGTTAGCCCCCCATGAACGAAAGTAAAAATAAAACCGATGGCAAAATACATAGGCACATTCATGCGAATGTCGCCTTCCCACAATGTTAACACCCAGTTATAAACTTTCAGCGCAGTTGGTACTGCAATGATCAAGGTGGTTGTTGCGAAGAAAAAGCCAAAGTATGGGTGCATGCCACTTACATACATATGGTGTGCCCATACGACGAAGCCCAAACCGCCGATGGCGATAATGGCCCACACCATCATACGGTAGCCGAATATATTCTTGCGTGCATGACAGCTGATAATATCAGACACTAGGCCAAAGGCAGGTAGCGCTACAATATAAACTTCGGGGTGGCCAAAAAACCAGAATAAATGTTGAAACAAAATTGGGCTACCACCTGAGTAATCCGTTGGCTGGCCGGCTTCTATAATCGCAGGCATAAAAAAGCTGGTGCCGAGCAAGGTGTCGAAAACCATCATAATGGCCGACACTAGCAGTGCGGGGAATGCAAACAGGCCTACCACTGTGGCAACAAAAATGCCCCAAACGCTGAGAGGTAATCGCATCATTGTCATACCGCGACACCGCGCTTGAAGTACGGTAGTTACGTAATTCAGGCCACCCATGGTGAATGCCACGATGAACACCACCAGAGATGCCAGCATTAACACGATACCCATGTCCGAACCCGGAGTGCCGGCCAAACTCGCCTGCGGCGGATAGAGGGTCCAGCCGGCCCCGGTCGGTCCCCCGGTAACAAAGAAACTCGACATCAGGATGATTACTGACAACAAATAGAACCAGTAACTGAGCATGTTCAGGTAGGGGAAAACCATATCCCGTGTACCGCACATCAAGGGAATCAGATAATTACCAAATCCGCCGAGAAATAACGCTGTCAGCAGATAAATAACCATTATCATGCCGTGTAGGGTTACTGCCTGGTAATAGGAACTGGGGTCAATAAGAGAAAAAGTCTCCGGAAAGCCCAGTTGCATGCGCATCAACAGCGACAGCACTAGTGCGACAAGCCCAACAAGAATTGCCGTTCCTCCATATTGAATGGCTATAACTTTGTGATCTTGGCTCCAAACGTATTTGGTGACCCAACTGTGTGGATGACTGAGCTCTTGCTCTTGATCAGCCAGTGGAACATAAGCCATAAAAATCTCCTGATAAACTTTCTAGTTGCATGTAACGGCACTGCGGCGCCATTTACTAATCTTCAAAAACTGTAACTTCTAATGAACAGTTTTAACCCGAACTACCTCAGCGTATTGATATAGGCAGCCACATCGGCTACTTCCTGTTCATTCGCCATGGCAGCTACCATAGAAACCATTTGGTTGCCAAATTCATCAGCGCCGTGGGTACCCCGGATACGTGCTCGGAAATTGTTAATCTGGGTAGTAAAATACCAATCGCTCATTCCAGCTAAAGTTGGTGCGTTGGTGTACCAGGTGCCGGTTCCATCATCCAGGTGACAGGCTGAGCAGTTATCTGCGTAAATAACGCCGCCATTCTCAACATCACCACTTACTGTGGCTGCTGCTGGTGAATCTGGCAGGCTGGCGATATAGGCAGCGACATTTCGAATAGCTGTATCGTCTGCCAGTATTTGGGCAAATGGACGCATTATTTGTCCGTTGGTATCATCTGCATGGGTACCACGAGCGCCTTCTTTAAAGTAGCCAAGCTGTCTTTCTATATACCAGCCTTGTTGTCCAGCCAATTTAGGCCCGCTCATGGCTTGGTTGCCTTCTCCTTGTGCGCCGTGGCAGGCAGCACAGGCAGCATATTGCTGCCGTCCGGCCGCAACACTAGGCGCTGCCACTATATTTGATTGGGCAAAGGTGGGCTGTTGTGCAATCCAAGCATCGTAATCAACTTGCTCATCTACCACTACTTTGCCTCGCATCACAAAGTGGCCTATGCCACAAAGCTCTGAACACAGGATGTCATAAGTACCGGCTTTTGTTGGTGTAAACCACATGTAAGAAGTGAGGCCGGGGACGAGATCCATCTTGACGCGAAACTGAGGAACGGTGTAGTTGTGCAACACATCGTTAGAGCGTAGCAATGCTTTTACTGGCTTATCTATGGGAAGATGCATTTCCTGGCTGGCAACCAGCACATCGTCCTGCCCAGCCGGGTCTTCAGGGTTTACGCCAAAGGGATTAGATTCAGTAACAAACGCTGTATCTGCTGTACCCAGCACACCGTCAGCACCTGGGTAGCGGAAATTCCACTGCCACTGTTGGCCGATAACTTCATATTCTGCTGCATCATCAGGCACTGTTACGAAAGAGGCCCAAACAAAAAGCCCGGGAGCCAACATGGCAACAACACCAACAACTGTAACCACCGAGAGAGCGACTTCCAGCTTTGTGTTTTCAGGTTCATAACTTGCTTTATGACCCTCTTTTTGCCGAAATCTATAAACACAGTAGGCAAGAAACAGGTTCACAACGATAAAGACTATGCCGGTTACCCAAAAGGTGACAGTGATAGTGAAATCAATGGCCCCCCAGTCAGAAGCAATATCAGTGAACCACCAAGGACTGGCGAAATGGAATATGATTGATCCAACAACCAGGAGAAAAATAGCGACCGATAAAGCCATAAGCCAATAATCCTTCTTATATTTAACAAATAAAACAAGATTGCGTTGCGCTACTTAGCGCCCTATCAACGAGTTCTTATACACTAGTATTCGCTATTCAATTCTTTCCAGGTTCAAAGGAAAGTGTGGCAACATTAACGAAAATATAACCGTTTGGTCAGTTTCGAAGCGGCTTAACCCACTACTTTATTCCTGATTAAATCCCTGGTAATTGGTTTTAGCTAGATGGGGTAACAGAGAGTCGTTAAATGCTAACTTTTTTTCTTATTTTTTATGGCTCTCACGCCCACCATTCGAGCACGGGAATGCTATAGAAAATTGACTTTAACCGCAAGCAATTTTGACCACCAAAAAAGGTAAAACTTGCGCGAAATCAAGCATTGTTGACGCCGCCGCGCCGCACATTGGATTGGATTGTGAATTATTGACAATTTGGATAACAATCTCTTAACTGCCTCTCGCTGAATCGTTTAAAAACTGTTCCCTACAAACAGAAATGATACAGTGATATCTTGAGATTAAACGCAAAACGTGGTTGAATACCCGCGCCTTAAAAGAGCAGCATTTAGTGTGGTATTTCGCACGGAGCTCTTTTCTAAATCCCAGCCAACTTCGAGAATGCCAGTGGCCGAACTTACCTCCAATCAAGCCATTAATTGGCGCGACTTCTACGAAATGTGCAAGCCAAGAGTGGTCATGCTCATGTTGCTGACGTCTATGGCGGGTATGTTTTTGGCGGTCCCGGGCATGGTTCCCCTGGATGTTCTTGTATTGGGCAATCTGGGAATCGGATTAGTCGCCAGCTCGGGCGCTGTGGTCAATCACTTAATAGACCGCAAGATTGACGTGTTAATGAAGCGCACCCACAACAGGCCGCTGCCCCAGGGCCGTGTTGATCCAAAGCATGCCACAATATTTGCAGTAGTAACCTGTGTGACGGGAATGTTTGTACTCCTGTTTTGGGTGAATCCGCTGAGTGCCTGGCTAACGTTGGCATCTTTTGTCGGTTATGCGTTTATCTATACCGGTTATTTGAAGCGGGCTACTCCACAAAACATTGTTATTGGCGGCTTATCTGGCGCCATGCCACCACTGCTGGGCTGGGCTGCTGTCACCGGCACCATTGAACCTGGCGCTCTGATTCTGGTTTTGATTATTTTTGCCTGGACGCCGCCTCACTTTTGGGCGCTCGCGATACATCGTAAAGAGGAGTACGCCAAAACCGGCATTCCTATGTTGCCAGTTACCCATGGCAATTATGTCACCAAGGTTCATATCATCATCTATACTGCAATTTTGGCAGTGGTGAGTGTTTTTCCTTATCTTACCGGGATGAGCGGGCCACTGTATCTGTTTTCGGCACTGGCTCTAGGCGTTGGCTTCCTGTTTTGGTCGAGTGTGCTGATGTTTAAGCAACAACCTTCCACGGCAATGCAGACATTTCGCTATTCCATCCTTTATCTGGGACTGCTGTTTGTTGCCCTTATGGTAGATCATTACCTGTTCTAGATTCTGCACTCTATGGACTTGAAAAAGAAAAAAACCATTTTAATAGCCTTCATCATTGCAGACGTGCTTCTCGCTATACTTCTGGTCTATCTGTTTGTCGGGAATTTTAATCGTCTGTCGGACGAAGAACTGCGAGAGCTCGGCGCAACAGTTTATCCTGACCCGAGGGAGATAAGTTCATTTCAGTTGACTGACCATCGGGGAAATTCCTATACACAGGATGCTCTTGCTGGCTCTTGGACACTGATATTCTTCGGTTACACTGCCTGTCCGGATATTTGCCCGTTGACCATGTCAGAGTTGGATCGGTTTTATCAGGACCTGGAGAGCTCGGGGCAAGCGCAAGACACGAATATCGTACTGGCTACCGTCGACCCGCTTAATGACTCGCCCCAGAAGATGGCAGACTATGTCTCCTCTTTCCACGAAGACTTCATCGGGCTAACCGGGGACCCTGCCACCTTGCAGCAGCTAGCGGGTGACTTGTATGTGATTTTCTCAGAATCCCCCGACATGCGGGACAACGAAAATGACCATATGGTTAATCACAGCGCGCATATCTCAGTCATCGACCCGAATGGAAATTACCATAGTGTAATGAGGGCGCCCCATCGGAGTGCTGATTTGGGCGTGGCTTATGCGGCTATTCGAAAACGCTAGGGCTGGTTGAAGGAAGTTGAGTGAAGGCGCGCTGGGCTGCCAAATTTTTCTGCCTCTGCAGCTCTCGCCCCTCCGTTGGAATACGACTAATGGTGTTGGTAATCACGATACCATCACGTTTCAAGCTATGGTTCGGCTGTTTAAAGTGAAAGCAAGAATACTCAATTTTCACCAAGGCACCTGCTGCCCATCCCAGTCGAAAAACTCCGCCTCAGTATCAGTCCCCAATGATTTAAGCAATTGAAGTAATGCGCTCGCTACAAAATCAGGTGTGAATAACTTCCCCTGGGGCACCGAGCGCTGAAATGGTTTTGATAAGCCGGTATCGGTAGTGCCTGGATGAAAGGCGATTATTTTTACGTTTGGTGCACGGCGGCGCAGTTCGATTGCAGTAGTTTTGACTAGCATGTTCAGCGCCGCTTTAGAGGCGCGATAGGCATACCAACCGCCACTCCTATTATCCGCGATACTGCCTACCCTCGCGCTCAACACAGCTACATGGCAGGTCTGGTCGCTTCGCAATAGAGGGGCGAGTCTCGCGAGCCATAACATCGGAATAACTGAATTTATGCTCATTACCTCAAGGAGCGAGGCAGCTGAAATATCTTCCAGTCTTTTCTCGGGGGAGATTTGTTCACTGTGCAATATCCCGTTGCATATGATTACCTGAGTAATCGAACTCTCGCTAGACTCCAAGTCATCGCATACTAAGCGGATAGATTCTTCAGAGTAATCAGAGGTGACGTATTCCAGCTTATGGCCATTCTCAGCGGTTTGTGGCGAAGGCTCTCTACTAATTGCCACAACCTGATCGACCGATTCATCTGCGGAGAGTTTTGAGATTATGCTTTTGCCTATAGTACTGCCGGCTCCGATGAGTATCGCTACGTTAGCCACATTATTGCCTTAGAGATTGATTGAGATATTTCTGCTACTAATTTCCCAGTGAGCAATTAGCACAGCTACGCTGTCCCGTAACTAGATAGGAAATGTTGTTGCATCTCAGCAGGGCATAATTGGCAGTGCCTATCAAAAAGCAAAGTAAGTGTCATTTCAGCTCCATTATCAGTAGCAAAGTCACAACCCCAATCTCGTGTAGAAGAGCTTGCACTCTAAGCTTTTGCAGCCAATTCACTCGGTATCGACCATTACCAGAGTAATACGAAGTTTCTAAGGGGAATGGATCACTGCTGTGTCACTCAAGTCCTGGCGAATTCGACGCTTTGATTGCTGAGGCAGGAGTGTTTGGCAGTACATCGCTTGGTTAATCAGCGGGATATCTAGCATTAGGCCCGTTTACGTAGACCGAGTGGCAAAAAATACAAGATCAGGAAAAAAAGACTGGCCACCGCCACGATCGAGGGTCCAACGGGCGTGTCAGCTATGAACGCCATAATTAAGCCTACCACTACTGATAAGGCGCCGATGACGCTGGCTTTTATAGCCATCTGCTCTGGGGTTCGAGCGATTTGCCTGGCCGCTGCAGGGGGAATGATAAGCAAGGAAGTGATCAATAGAACGCCGACGATTTTCATCGAAATAGCGATAACCAAAGCCATTAAAACCACTAAAAGAAGATTAAGCTTGTTCGGACTAATACCTTCAATTTCAGCCAGCTCGGCGTGTACAGTAATGGCCAAGAATTGATTCCAGAACCGGAATAGCAGCACAGCGACTAAACAGCTGGTGCCTACAACCCACACTAGATCGCCACCGCTAACCGTCAGCAACTCACCGAACAGCAGTGCTTCGAGATTCACTCTGACCGAATCAGAAAAAGCCAATACAACCACACCAATAGCAAGGGTACTATGGGCCACAATTCCCAACAACGTGTCAGTGGAGATGGTTTTGTTCTTGCCCAGAGCAACCAGCAAAAGCGAAAAAACCACACAGCTAACCAGAATGCTGAGCTGAGCATTGATATCAAAAATTAGCCCCAGCGCAATACCCAGCAAGGCCGAGTGAGCCAATGTGTCACCAAAATAAGACATCCGGCGCCAAACGATAAAAGAACCAAGAGGGCCAGATACCAGCGCCAGACTTAGCCCAGCAATCAGCGCATAAACAACAAAATTTGTAGTAAGTAGTTGAGCCAGAGAATCAATCATCTTTAGATCCGATGATCTTTCCGGTGATGTCGTGTTCGTGATTGTGGTGGTGAGTATAAACCGCAATGTTTTGCGCGGCGCTTGGCCCAAACAAATCAAGATAGGCTGGGTCATTGCTTACCTGCTCCGGCTTACCGTGGCAGCAGATGTGCTGATTAAGACAAATCACTTCGTCAGTGGCAGACATCACTAGGCGCAGGTCATGGGAAATCATTAGCACACCGCAGTGCTGCTCGTTACTAAGCTGATGAATTAGTTGATATAGCTCAGCCTGGCCAGCCAGATCTACCCCTTGTGCTGGTTCATCCAGAATTAGCAGATCAGGATTTCGTAGCAAGGCGCGAGCCAATAACACACGCTGCATCTCACCACCGGAGATGTCCTGAATCTGACTTTGAATCAAATGGCAAATTTTGACTTTATTCAGCACCGAGTCTATTTGCCCCTGATCATTCTGGCGCGCCAGTTGTAAGAACCGCAGTATAGTGAGGGGAAGCGTTGGTTCAATTTGGAGCTTCTGAGGCATGTACCCGATACGGAGGGACGGCTGCCGGGTTATGGTGCCAGAATCTGGCTGCAGCAAACCCAGCACAATACGAATAAGCGTTGTCTTTCCGGCGCCATTAGGGCCAATTAGCGTAACAATCCGGCCTGCTCTCACCTCAAGGTCGATATTCTTCAGCACCTTGCGGCCATCGAAGCTGATGCAAATTCCTTTTGCTGAAAGAAGAGGGGCTGATTGATCTTGTGATGAATCCATGTGGCTTGAAACCTAATTAAAAACGGGGAAGTCTCTTATAGATGAACCCGGCAATGGGTTATCATACCACTGGTTGACATTAGCCTTTGGAATTTTCCAACCATGTACAAACTTGCCCCTAAATTCAGAACGGCGATCCTGTTTGTTGCCCTGTTGTTTGGAACAGCCAGCCAGGGGGGCGTGCATGTTGTTACCACGATTAAACCACTGCAACTAATTGTAAAAGCGGTAATTGGGGAACATGGAACAGTAACAGCACTACTAACTGAAAATTCTCCCCATAGTTATGCCTTAACCCCTTCTGATCGGATTGCGCTTGGCGAAGCAGACCTTGTGCTTTGGGTCGGTAAAGAGCTGGAAACTTTTATCGAGGGTGCTATAGGCCAACTGCGAGATCAAACGACTGTGCTGACGGTATTGGATTTTCAAGATTTAAATCGTTTGCTTTTGGAAAATGGCCAGCCCGACCCACACGTTTGGCTTGATACCCGTAACGCCTTGCAAATCGCACGGACAATTAGCCGCGAACTGGAACAAATAGACAGCGGCAATCAGCTAATCTATAGGCAAAACTTTGCAGCATTTGAACATCAGTTGGAATTAACTGAGGGTGAGCTTTTGCGTGTGACAGCAAGTTTGCTCACAACACCGTTTATTGTGCACCATAACGCTTATCAGTATTTTGAACAGCAGATTGGGATTAACCACGCGTTTGCACTTGTGCTCGACTTGGAAATACAACCAAGTATTCGCCATATTTTAAGTGTCAGGGATTTGATTCAACAAACCCAGCCTTCCTGTTTATTAGTGGAGCCGGATTCCAGCCCGGCGACAATTGACACCTTTCTTTCCGGGTATGAGCTTAATCAGCTCACCGTTGATTTATTGGGGAACCAGGTGCCACTTGATGGTAATGGATATAGCCAGCTAATGCTTAACTTGGCAAATGATTTTGTTTCTTGCCTTGCGCAGCAGTAACTAAAGCCGCATAAAGTAACGCGTAAAAAGGAACCATATTGAGCGATACAAAACCATTAATCCTTGTAGACGGCTCGTCTTACCTGTTCAGAGCTTTTCACGCCCTACCACCGCTAGTGTCCAGCAAGGGACAGCCTACGGGAGCTGTGAAGGGCGTCATCAATATGATTCGAAGCCTGATTCGGAATCATCCAGGCAGCCATATCGCGATTGTATTCGATGCCAAAGGCAAAACCTTTCGTAATGCCGTGTACGCTGGGTACAAAGCCCATCGCCCGCCGATGCCTGATGAACTTCGATCCCAGATACGGCCGATTCACAGCATAATAAAAGCAATGGGTCTGCCGCTGCTTATTGTGGAAAATGTCGAGGCGGATGATGTGATTGGCACACTTTCTTTACAGGCTAGCAATAAAGGCGTGACAACATTAATCTCAACTGGCGACAAAGATTTGGCGCAACTGGTCAATAAGCAAGTAACGCTGATGAACACCATGACCAATGAGATATTAAATGAAGAAGGGGTAAAAAATAAATTTGGCGTGCCACCGAGCAGAATCATCGACTACCTGGCATTGATGGGAGATAAATCAGATAACATACCTGGTATTCCTAGTGTGGGACCAAAGACGGCTGTCAAATGGCTGGAGGAATATGATTCCATTGAGGGGGTTATAAAAAACGCGAAACAAGTAAAAGGGAGAGTTGGCGAGCGGCTGCGAGAAAACATCGACCTCTTAAGGCTATCCTATGAGCTAGCTACCATTAAACTCGATGTCGCGCTGGATGTAGAGATTGAAGACTTAGTTAGTGCCGCAGAAAATCAGGAAGCTCTGCACGAATTATTTTCTGCAATGGAATTTAAAACCTGGGTAAACGACCTTGAAGCAAAAGGAGTGAGCTCCGCTGCATCGATAACTGATGCGGTTGAGGCAGAGAAAACTGTTACTGAAATTAATGCCAACCCGGACTCCATTAGTTACGAAACCATCACAACAGACTCAGACTTTGCCAAGTTGCTGTCGGCGTTAGGTGCAGTGAAAAAATTTGCATTATCCTTAGAGCATGAGCCAGCGCATTTTATGCAAGCGGAAATTGTCGGTCTGGCCATTAGTTATAAAATTGGACAAGCATTCTATATTCCATTAGCTCATCGCTATGATGATTGCCCGCAGCAACTTGATTCAGAGAAAGTACTCAAGGCGCTTAAACCAGCTCTAGAAAACGTGGTGATAGCTAAGCTTGGATATGACCTCAAACAAACAAAGCATTTGTTGGAAAATCAGGGCATTGCATTGGGTCCACTGAAATTTGATGCCTTGCTGGCATCTTATGTTATTAACTCGGTGGCGTCGAAACACAAGTTGTCCGATATTGCTCAGACTTATCTGGGCACGAAAGAAAAAAGCATTACTGAGGAGTTGGGCAAGGGAAGAAATAAAATTTCTTTAAACGAAGTCCCTATAGAAATCATGACTTCCTTCGCCGCTGAAAAAGCGGATTTCATATTACGTTCTTCAATTGCTCTGAATGAGAGGTTGGCCACGACCGGATACTTGTTGGGCCTCTACGATTTTTACGAATTGCCTTTAATTGAAGTGTTGCAAAAAATGGAAAGAAATGGAATTAGTGTCGACGCGCAATTATTGGCACAGCACAGTAAGGAGTTGGCTGATAAACTCAATAAGTTGGAACAAGCGGTATTTAAAATATCAGAAGAAGAATTTAATCTGGGCTCACCCAAACAATTACAAAATATTCTCTATGAAAAGCTCAGTCTGCCAATTTTGAAGAAGACTAAAACTGGCCAGCCTTCCACGGCTGAACCGGTACTTCAGGAATTGGCAGCAGATTATGAATTGCCGAAATTAATTCTCGAGCACCGCAGCTTAAGTAAATTAAAATCTACTTATACGGATAAATTACCGATGGAGATTAATGAGAAATCGAAGCGAATTCATTCTTCCTTCCAACAAGCTGTTGCTGCCACTGGCAGATTGTCTTCGACTGATCCTAACCTGCAGAATATTCCTATTCGAACCGCTGAAGGCCGTCGCGTTCGGCAGGCGTTTAACAGTGTCCAGGGGTATAAACTGGTAGCAGCAGATTATTCGCAAGTGGAGCTGCGCATCATGGCTCACTTGTCTCAGGATGAGGGGCTGCTGTCTGCTTTTTCCAAGGGCGTTGATGTGCATCGGGCGACGGCCGCAGATGTTTTTGGTGTTGCTGTTGATGCGGTGTCTACTGGCCAGCGGCGCAGTGCGAAAGCGATCAACTTCGGTTTGATCTATGGGATGTCGGCGTTTGGTTTGGCAAATCAGTTAAGCATTAGCCGAAGAGATGCGCAAACCTACGTGGAAACCTATTTCGCAAAATACCCGGGTGTTCGCAAGTACATGGATGAAACTCAGGCCAAGGCGGATGAGGATGGTTTTGTTGAAACTCTTTTTGGACGTCGACTTTATTTGCCGGACATTCATGCCGGTAATGGCATGTTAAGAAAGGCTGCCCAGCGTACTGCGATCAATGCGCCGATGCAGGGGACAGCCGCTGATATTATTAAGCGCGCCATGATTGATATCGATCATTGGTTAACTAGTGGGAATTTGGACGCACGGATGTTACTTCAGGTGCATGATGAACTTGTGTTTGAAGTGAAAGAAGAAGATATCGATCTGTTGTCTGATGGCGTACGGTTTCGGATGGTTACAGCGGCTTCTCTTGATGTGCCGTTGGTGGTGGATATCGGTGTTGGGGATAATTGGGATCAAGCTCACTAGCCTAATGTCTCCTCGTGCAAGCTCTGCGTTTCTTGGACGGCGGGGGTTAGCCACCTGGTGAGAGTTTTGAGTGCTGGTTTAATCCCGACCTGCTTTAGCGATGAGAATAGCTGAACGCTGATATTCGGCATTTCCGCCAACTCTTTTTGTACTTTTAGCAGTGTGTTTTGCGCGGGGCCCCGCTTCAGCTTGTCGGATTTGGTAAGTAGCAATAGCAGCGGCAGGTTTGATTGGGTTGCCCATTCAATCATGGTGCGATCAAATTCCTTTAGCGGGTGACGTACATCACTGAGTAGTACCAGGCCGACCAGAGGTTCTCGATTTCGAAGGTATTTTTCCAGCTCTAATTGCCATTTGTTTTTGATTGCAAGCGGTACTTTGGCATAGCCGTACCCAGGCAGATCTACAAGATACTTGCCTTCTTCAACCGTAAAGAAATTAATGAGCTGGGTTCGACCGGGTGTCTTGCTGATGCGAGCCAGGTTGGTTTGCCCGGTGAGGGTATTGATTGCACTGGATTTCCCGGCATTGGAGCGACCGGCAAACGCCACTTCAGCCAGACTGTCAGTGGGGCAGGCCTGGAGTTGAGCGGCGCTAGTGGTGAAGCTGGTTTGTTGAAAGTTCACAATTCGATTCCTGTTCTCTCTGGAACTGGTCTATATTTTCCATACTGGGGGTCGGTGTCGGAGTATATACGCCGAGCTCTTATCAATCTATTGGCGGTTCTGCTTGGCGCTGGGCTGAAAATCCGGTTTATAGAGTCGACCGGAGAAATAAGTTATAATCCGCGACCGTTCTGTGGCGCTGCGCTGCAATTCGTCAATTTGTTTAAGTTAAGGAGCACTTGGAATCCCCATGAACACACTTGTAAGAGTTCTTCTATCTGCTTTATTAATCAGCCTTATGGAGCCCACTTTGTTGTTTGCTCAAGGTGATGCGGCTGCTGGCCAGGCTAAGTCCGCGCTGTGTGGCTCGTGCCATGGTGCTGATGGCAATAGTGTTATTACGTTGAACCCAAAATTAGCCGGTCAAAATGCCAAGTATCTGGTCAAGCAGATGATGGATTTTAAATCTGGCGCTAGGCTAGGCCAAACCATGGTCGCGATGATTGCGAATGTATCTGAGCAGGATATGCAGGATATTGCCGCGTATTACGCCTCGCAGACGTTGTCAGTTGAAGGGGCGGACGAGGCGTCAATTGAACTGGCGCAGCCATTGTACCGGGCTGGTATCAAAGATCTGTCAGTTGCGGCCTGTACAGCGTGTCACTCGCCAACAGGAAGCGGTAATTCACAGGCTGGGTTTCCGGCGATAGGTGGTCAGCACGCTGACTACACGCTATTGCAGCTAAAGGACTTTCGGTCTGGCACACGTGCAAATGACACCAGCGGAATGATGCAAACCATCGTAGAGCGGTTAACTGACAAAGAACTGGAAGCAATGGCTAGTTATTTATCTGGCTTGAATTAATAAATTTCTAAACAGACGGCGGACATTGGCTTATTTGCCTTGTCTCTGGCAACAAAGTCCGTATTTTGCGGTCAAATGATTAGATATCGCATCTAAGTGCAATGGTAAGCCGCAAGGCACTGTGGTACTGTTTTTGTAGATTTCTGAACTAAAAGTTAGGGAGCAGAAAAATGATTAAACGATTAATGCAAATAGTGGCATTCGTAGCGTTGATACCAATGGCATTTGCGGCGGTAGCTCAGCCCGAGAGATATGTCTCCGGAACCCACTACACGGAACTTAGCGCACCGGTAAAGACTAATGACGCCTCTAGAGTGGAAGTCCTCGAAGCGTTTTGGTATGGCTGCACGCACTGTTTCCGCTTTGAACCACTGATTACGAATTGGGAAGCGAACAAAGCTGATGATGTGGATTTCGTACGTTATCCAGCGATGTGGAATGCGCTTATGAAGATCCATGCCCAGGTTTACTTTGTAGCTGAGGCCTTGGGTGCGGTGGAGCTATTGCACGAGCACATATTCAATGCCATCAACCTGGAAGGCAATCGATTGCAGAATGAGCGACAAATTGGCGCGTTGTTTGCCGAGCATGGCATCAGCCAGTCGGATTTTGAAGCGACGTTTAATTCCTTTACGGTTCGCACCAAAGTTAATCAGGCTGAAAACAGAATGCAGGATTACGAAATCCGCAGCACGCCGAATATGGTTGTAAACGGTAAATACCTGATAGCGACTGGAGAAGCGGTCCGCACCCAAGCTGATATGCTGGACGTTGTGGATTTTCTGGTAGAGAAAGAAAGAAGCCTAATTCGCTCATCTGGCGAGTAACGCGCAGCTCTCATTTACCAGGTACCCACCTTAGTATTGCGCAATCACCGCTGTTTCGGGGCTTAAACACCCGAAATAGCGTATTTGTGCTGTGCCCTCCTCTTATCTTTCCTGAGCGCTGTTTTAATTTAGGCTGTCTTGCCTTGAATCGAGATGATTTCTCTGTAGCCCTGGCTTGCAATCAGCTAAGTTAGTGACCACTATCGCCAAAACTCTTTTATTGAATGAATTCTTAAAATATAGCCTCTGCTGAATGTGAACATTAAGTGGTAGCTTAAGTTGTTGTCTTTTTGTTGCTTAATTTAAGCCCAGGGGATGCTGGCTAAAACTATTTAGCCGATATAACCGACTTAAAGCAGAGAATCAGATCAATCTGAGTGTATGGCTATTTACGAATCAAACAACGAGCAGTGGCAAACCCGGATAATCACCGCGCTACCCCCTGCGCTTCGTACAATTGTTCAGGGCAACTCCAGGCGTGATTTACTCAAGAAGGTAGACGCCACGATGCTTGTATTCGAGGATCGGGTCATCGATCTGGAATCGGGTGAAACCCGAGCCCTACACCAAGCCGAGGAAGAGTCGGGCAGCAACAGGACCACTGGAAATCGGGCCAGCGCTGACCAAATTGCTGCAGCCTGCCAATCTCTGTTGGGCGGAGGCCATAAAGAACACACCCTGCTGCTGTTATTGCCCCCAACTGAATTTGTGGCAACCACGCAGGCCATGCCCGGTGTGACCAGGGAGAACCTGGTTTCAGCCCTTAGACTACAAACCGAAACATTATTGCCGAGTTATGAAGGCAGCCTCTCACTGGCCATAAGTTCCGCTGCCATGGACCGCGATGATGCTCGGGTCGCGCTATGGATAGCTGATGCCAGCCTGTCACACTACTTCGACGCTTTTGCGGAAAAAGCGATGTTTCTGGCTGCTGTGATGCCACGAAACCTGCTGGCAATATCAAAATCTTCCAGCTATCAGCTAATCGATCGGGACGCTCAAGCGGCTACCAGAATTTTGCAAAGACAGGGAGTATTGCTGCGCTGGTTACATGTTAACAATATTGACTTTCAGCAGGACGAATTTGTTGCGCAGTGGGAAAAAGGCGAGCAGGAAGCAGCAGGTATAGAGACCCAGACCATAGCAAGCGAAGCGGGCTATCTTGCCCTGGTGCAAACAAACAAAGGCAATGATTACTGTTTCTTTCCACAGGGTGCATTAGATGTCAGGAAGAAAGTGGAGAAGGGTAGAAAGGTAGTCTTCGCTGCGGCGGCAGCTGTTGTGCTCATGTTTTTGATGTCAGTTCCCTTCATTGGTCAATCGCTCGAATTCAGAACGCTGGCGGCAAGATTGCAATTCCAGAGCAGTTTGTCTATTGACGCGCGGCGGGATCAAGCGGTGGTGGTAAATTTTGAAAATGAGTGGGGACCGCTGAATGATTTTCCAGAGCAACGTCTCAGGGAGGCCATGTTTACACTGCAGAACATTCTAAGCCCTGATGCGCTGAGCTCAATGGAGGTGACCGACGGCCTGATAAAAATCCAGGGTTCAAGTGTCGAGCCCCAGTCCATTCTCCAGCGCCTAGAACAGGACCCATTGTTTACCGAAGTAATTTTCTCAAGAGCCACAAATAACTTGCGTTACTACATCGATTTGAGATTAAGCACAGTAAATTTCGATGGATATATGGTCAGGTATTTTCCTGACGACTAGCGGCTTTGTAAAAAGTTACAAGATTAGGGGGTTGAGTTAAACCAATGCAAGTTTCTTCACGAGAGAAAAACATTTTACTGCTGGCCGTTCTGGTCGCGCTGGCTTTTGTTTTTTTCAATGTCTTGCCCAGGGTTCAGGCGGTTTACCAGAGTCGGCAGGAAAATATCGAAGGCGTTGAGTTAAACATTGACAGAGAACAGCGCCTGGTCGAGAACACCGTTCTCTGGCAAGACCGCCGAGTGGAAGTGGAGGCAATGCTAGCCGAGTTTGAGGCTCAGGTTTTTTCTGGCGCAACCATTCCCATAGTGGAAGCGAATATTCAGCGCGCGCTGTCGCAATATGCCAGAGACTCAGGTATCACGGTGAGTTCGACCCGTCTAGCTGAGCGCATTGAAACCGAAGGTTGGTTATTAATCAGCCAGGAAATGTCTTTCAGAACCACCAATGCAGGTAACACGGTGACCTTCCTGGGAAGGTTGGAGAAGTCGGCGCCAAGACTACGGGTTACTGATTTCAGTGTAAGTCGTAGCCGAAACCAATACAGCGGGTCGATTACGGTAGTGGGTTTCGCTCGCAGCGAAGGCTTGTCAATGGCAACCGCTGCTACACGATGAACTTAACACAACAAGAGAACTAGCAGGGACAGAATAGAAAGTGAGTTACTCACCAATAACATTACCGATTTTCAGTCAGCTGCTTGAACCGCAGGGAATAGCTCCTGCCCAGGATTATGCAGAGACCGGCAAACTGATTTGCGAAAGACTGCCGGATATAGAGACCCGAGCCAAAATACGTTTTATTGTAAATGAGCTGGTACATTTTGATCTCGACACCGATGACAAAGTGCGCAGATTAAGCAAACACTGGCGTGCCGAACTTTCCCCCCAGATTGAAAGCAGCGATGAAGAGCTCTTTGTTTCTGGCTTCGAAGACGATGAGGCATTGATGGACCTCGCCTCCGATGCGCCAATTATTCGCCTGGTTAATCACCTATTCGCCCGCGCGCTGGACTTAAGTGCCAGTGACATTCATTTTGAACCCAGTGAAACCCATCTTGATGTGCGCTGCCGAGTCGACGGTATCATGACGCGCATAGAACGCTTCCCGGTCAAGATCCACACGGCGGTAGCGTCTCGTCTTAAGCTGATGGCCAAGATGGACATTGGCGAAAAACGCTTACCCCAGGACGGGCGTATTGATTATCAGATCGGCGCCAAGCAACTGGATATGCGAGTCTCAACATTGCCCGGTGTCTACGGCGAGTCAGTGGTGTTGAGAATACTGGACCGGGGCGACACCGAGGTCAGCTTACTGCAGCTGGGCATGCCCGAAAAAATTTTGGGACAGTACCAACATATCATCAGCCAGCCTCATGGAATGATATTAATAACCGGCCCAACCGGTAGCGGTAAAACCACGACGCTGTATGCCACGCTGGAAAAAATTAAAAGCGAAAAGCATAAGATCATTACCGTTGAAGATCCGGTTGAATACCAACTTGAAGGCATCACCCAGATTCAGGCTAACGCCAGTATCGGGCTCAGCTTTGCTGAAGGGCTTCGCTCCATTGTAAGACAAGACCCGGACATACTCATGGTGGGGGAAATCCGTGACCATGAAACCGCCGAGATCGCGATCGAATCGGCTCTAACCGGGCACCTAGTGTTTTCAACCTTGCACACCAACGATGCGGCCGGTGCCGTTACTCGTTTGCAGGACATGGGTGTCGAAGGTTATTTGATTAGCTCCAGCTTACTGGCGATTCAGGCCCAACGTCTGGTTAGGCGAGTCTGTACCGACTGTTCTGAATTACATGAACTCAGTATGGACGAGGCCACTGTGCTCGAGATAGAACAAAGTTTTTGCCCGCAGGTAAATCGTGGCAGCGGTTGTGATCGATGCGGGAACACCGGCTACCGGGGACGAATCGGTTTGTATGAGTTATTGGAAATGAGCGATGCCATTCGGCACCACATCGCCACCACTGCCGATGCTAACGTTATTCGGGAGCAGGCCATTAGTGAAGGCATGAAGACATTACGTCAGGATGCGCTGGAGAAACTGAAAGACGGGCTAACTACGCCGGAAGAAGTTGTGCGAGTGACAAGGGCGCTATGAGCACATTGTATTTTAAATATCAGGCTTTCGACTCCCATGGCAAAGTGCAGAATGGGCAGCTTAATGCGGAGTCTGAGCGCGAGGTGGTCCGAATTCTGCGAGGCAAAAAGCTGACACCGGTAAAGATCCGAGAAACAAAACAGGGCACGTCACGCATCCGAAACAAAAAAATATCCCACACCAATTTATTGGATTTTACCAATGGCCTTTGCACGCTGGTCGAGGCCCGGGTTCCCATCGACAAGGCATTGAGATTACTGGAGGGCATTACAGAATCTTCTGCCATGCGGGAATTGGTGCTTAACCTGTTGCGCGATGTGAAAGAAGGCAAGAGCCTGGCAGAAGCATTGGAATCCCGCCCCGATATTTTTTCCAAGATGTATATCAATATTGTCAAAGCAGGTGAGGAAGGTGGTATTCTGGATCATCTACTGCCAGATCTGGCAGACTATATGGAAACCAGTGCCAAAACTCGGCAGGCAGTTATCTCGGCCATGATTTACCCGATCGTGTTACTGGCAACCGGCGTAATCTCGGTGTTTCTTTTACTGATTTTTGTTGTTCCACAGTTTGCCGCCATGTTCGAAGATGCGGGAACTGAAATCCCAGCTGCCGCTGCTTTTTTGCTGTCATTAAGCTCTGGTATTCAGAGCTATGGTTATCTCTTAATTGTATTCATCGTGTTACTGGTGGTCGGTTGGAAAAGACTGGACAAAGCCCCCCATACCAGAATGCAACGGGACAGTTTCCTGTTGTCTTTGCCCATGGTGGGTACGTTAATTTTGTATAAGGAGTGTGCCGTTTTTACTCGCACACTGGGGGCACTTTTAGCGGCAGGCATTCCACTTATCCGAGCATTGCGCGTATCCAGAGAGGTGGTTGCTAATGCCGTGCTTACCCACCACCTCACTGACGTTGAAGAAGACGTGCGCGGCGGTGCTGGCCTTGGCCATTCCCTGGAAAAAACCGGTCATTTCCCCACTCTGCTTCACCAGCTCGTGGCCGTGGGAGAAGAGTCAGGTCGAACTTCTAGCATCTTGCTTAAATTAGCAACTACTTTTGATACCTATGTGCGCAATCAAATGTCCACATTGGTAGCCGCGTTACAACCGGCACTCATCATATTTCTGGCCATCGCTGTCGGCGGCATAACTATTACCATGCTTTCTGCCGTGTTCAGTATGAATGCGGTGGAATTTTGAATATTCGGAGATCAGTGTGAAATTTAAGACAAGGTCTAAATTAATAGCGAAATCGACAGGGCAAACAATCACCCTTCTAGTTTGCGCAGTCACCCTGTCATCCTGTGCAATATTAGACAGGCAATCCGGTGTGGCTGCGTCGGCACCGGGTATACCAGCTGCGCTCGGGGTTAACAGTGCATCGAATACCGGCAGCGGGATTCAACAAGCAGCGGTCCCGGAAATCCTAAGGAACAATCCAATTGAGCAACAGGCGCTAATCGATGAAATTAATCGTGACGGCCAGGCACGGAGCATTTCTGGATACACCGAAATGGTTCCTGCCCCAGTACAGGCCGATGGCGAGAATGTGGTTGAGCTTAATTACGAACAGGCGGACCTGCGCCTGGTTCTGGAAGAACTGGCGGATGCACTGGACATCACATTGGTGATTGATCCCAGCATCGATGGTCGAGTAAGCATTCGCACATCGGCAAACCGTCCACTAGCCCGGGAAGATATCTTCCCTCTGATACGCTTGCTTACGCGTGATGCCGGCATCGTGCTGGAGCAGGTTGGTAACCTGTACAATGTCAGAAGAGTGGCTGGCAACCTGCCGGTGGAGATTACCACCGCCGGTGCATTGGGTCAGGGCAGCGCGGCCCGCATCATGCAAATCACACCGCTAACCTATGTATCAACTGAAGCAGTAAGCGAAGTGTTAGGCCCGCTGTTAGAGCCGGACGGAGAAATCAGACAGATAAGTAATAACAGCCTACTCGCCATTAGTGGCACAGTTTCCCAATTGGAGCGGGTGAATCAGTTACTGCTTCTTGTCGATGCTGATCCTTTTACAAATCAGGGAATACAGCTCTATCAATTGGCTAATGCCAATGCGGTTGAAGTAGCCACCGAACTGTCTGAAATTCTGTTATTGATAGAGGGCGCGATGCCGGCTTATCAAGTGAAAGGCATCGAGAGAATCAACGCCATTTTGGTCACGGCACCAGCCACCAGAGGCTTCGATGAAATCTCGCGCTGGGTTCGCATCCTCGATGCTGCAGGGCAAGAGCAAGTAGAACAGTTATTCCACTACCCGGTTAGAAACTTGAACGCCGTTGAGCTTGCCGAGACACTATCCGGAGTGTTCGAAGATAACGACGATGAGGAAATATTGCGACCCAGGCAACAGGATAATTCACTAAGTGTTTTGTCCAACGAAGGTGGCCCGCTGGTTATCCAATCAACAGATGCCGCGGTTTCTGCCAACCTGAGCGTCAAAATTGTTGCTGATGAGGCCTCCAACAGTCTGTTAATCAGAGGCACAGCAAGAGATTATCGGCAGCTGTTAACCACGATTAATCAGCTCGATGCGGTGCCACTGCAAGTTATGATCAGCGCAGTGATTGCACAAATTACGCTAACCGATTCCACCAAATTTGGTGTCGACTGGTCACGGGTTGCAGATAACAGCATCATCGGTCCCACCTCGACGGTGACTAGTACGGCATTTTTGCCCGGTGCTGGCCTGGACGGGCTATTGTTTACCAAGTCATTTCTAGACGGTGCGTCAAGGGTGGATGCCACGCTGGAAGCCATCGCGGTAAACAACGACGTGCAATTGCTGGCCAGGCCTTCGCTGACTGTGATCAACAACCAGGAAGGGGCAATTCGCATCGGGTCAGAGGTTCCGGTGGAGCAGGGGCAATCTATCGCCACAGGCGGCATAGCCACGACCAATATTCAATATCGGGACACCGGTATTGTGCTCACCATTACCCCGCAGATTAATAACAATGGCATTGTGAACCTACTTATCAATCAGAGTCTATCCTCAGTGGACAGCGGCTCAGCCGGAATCAACGGTAATCCGGTATTTAACAATCAGGAAATTGACACCACGGTCGTGGTCCGAAACGGGGAAAACGTAGTGCTAGGCGGCCTCATACAATCCGATAATGAAAATCTGAACACGGGTGTCCCGATACTTAATCGTGTGCCGGTGGTGGGCAATCTGTTTTCTTACCGGCAAGAGAAGTTAGAGCGCAAAGAGCTTTTCATCGTACTGCGGCCGGAGGTCATCAATTTGAATGAGCAAAGCAGTATACAATACTCGGATATACTGGACCGGTTTGCTATGGTGTCAGAATTGCTCGGCAGTGCAGAACTTTAAATTTTTCAGGCAAGGGTTTATAAACAAGTACTTTCTTTAAAACCACAGAGGTAAAGGCCTACGCCACGACTCTGCAAATGGCATCGATATGAAAAGCAACAGACGCACTAATCAACAAGCAGGCTTTACCCTCATCGAAATACTCGTGGTCATGGCCATAATCGGCATGCTGGCGGTGATGGTTGCGCCCAATATTTTCAATCAGCAGGCCGGTGCTCAACGTGACGCGGCACTGTCTCAAATTTCTACTCTCGAATCAGCCTTGGATACCTACCGGCTGGATGTGGGTGAATACCCCGATAGTATGGACGGTTTAATGGAAAACGACTCGGATCGAGCCTCCTGGAATGGGCCCTACCTGCGCCGAGCGGTCCCGATGGACCCTTGGGGCAACGAATATGTCTATGATGTAGATGGCCGAGAATTTACCCTAATCTCCTACGGTGCCGATGGTGAGCGAGGCGGTGAAGAAGATGGCGCCGATATTGGGCTTGGGCTTTAGCCGCCACATGGTTCGCAAAGTCGCTGGCAAAGTACTGCACTCGGCTGCTGGATTTACCCTGCTTGAAATTCTTCTTGTGGTCGCCATTCTGGGCATGGCCAGTATTCTGGTTGTTCCTAATCTCACTGGCCTTGAATCTCGCACCTTCAACGCACAGGTTCGCCAAGCTACATCCTTGCTTAATTACGCCCGGCGTATTGCCGTGGTAAGCGGACAGCCCAGCACCGCCAGCTTCCACGTCAGCGAGGGCTCAACGGCGGAAGAGCGCGTGGCAACCGGTTCACCCACTTCGGTCGGTCGTTGGGACAGTAATGGTACAACCTTGAGTTTTAGAGACAGCACCGAAACAGAAGCCGAGGTGGACGAAATGATAGAAATTACATTCTATCCCGAGGGTGGCAGTACCGGGGGCACCTTGTTGCTTTCCCAAGCCGGGCAGCTGGCCAATATCATCATCGACCCATTCACCGGTCGGGTTTCATCGGAAATTCCTGAACAGTGATGCACCCAATGCAAACGCCAAGCAAACAAAAAGGTTTTACCCTACTGGAAGTGATCGTTGCACTGACCATCACGGGGTTTGTGCTGGGCGGGCTGTTTTCTCTTGTAGGCGGCAGCAAGCAACTCTCCTGGCGCTCTGAAGAAAGCCTGATACGCGCTACTCGAATACGGGCCGCCACCAATTTTGCGCTGCTTGAAAATGAATTCAACGAAGTGGAATTGATACTTGAAGATCAAAACTATGAGATACGTCCGGCAGAGTTACTCATTGAACCGGAGCGGAAAACCCAGGGCACTATCCACACCTTGCAAGCTTACGAAATCGTTGACGAAGATCGGGATGAAATAATCTCAGGCAGTCGCTGGCTGCGATTGGATCTGCCGCGCTGACGACTGGCATCACACTATGAAACAACAACACCGACAAACTGGCTTCACCCTGATCGAGATCACCCTGGCTCTCGCGCTGACTGCCTTACTGCTGGGATTGCTAAGTGCCAGTGTCTATATGGTGGCCGAGGACTGGAATAGAAACTCCGACGTGCTCGATCAAAGCCTGGATGAAGCCCTGTCTATCTTGCAAGTTGACCGGGCATTGCACGGGGCGTTTCCCCACAGTTACACCGATGAGGAGTCGCTTGCGCGGTTAATTTACTTCATCGGAGAAGACGACTATCTCAGCTGGGTCTCGGCGGTATCCCCGCAGCGAACTGCGGGTTTAACCGTGTGGGAGCTGTTTCCGGTGGACGACGAAGGCGTTTATTTAACCCTGGTCCCTGCCTTCACTGACAACCCGGCCGAGCGGCTGGAAGAGGCAGAGCCGGAGCTAATCTTGCCCAACTATACGGTCGAGTTCAGCTATCTTTATGAAGACCTCAATGAGAGCAAATTGTGGCAGGAAGAATGGCTCGGTGAAGACCTGCTCAGCCTGCCACTGGCCGTTTATGCTCACTTCACGCCGATGCGGGCGTATCGTGATGACAATGAAGAACTGGAAATAGTCGCGCGCATTAAAAATAATACGCACCGCAGTATCCTGCCCTCCACCGGGCTGCAATAGCGGGTTTGCGAGAGATAATGAAAGCAACAATGAAAAACCCAGCGCTAAATCGTCATCAGTCCGGCTCGGTGTTAATCATCGTGCTATGGACTGCCGTGCTGTTAACGGTGCTGGTAACCGCGATGGCCAGCAAGGTAAGACTGTCAGCCACAACCGCGTTCCACAATCAGGAGGCAACTAGCCAGTGGGCAGTGGTGATGGCAGCGATTAATCAGGCTGAAATGGAGCTTATGCTGGAGCGCATGCCGAGGCCCATAGGTGAGATACAAGAGGAAACTGAAGAAGGGGAAATTCGGATACCCGCCTATCGCTTCAATGGTCAACCGCTGGCATTGAACTATCCTGCAGGTGACAACATCATGGTACGAATTTACGATCACGCCGGGAAAATAAATCTAAATCGAATTCCGCGGCGCAATATGCAATTGTTAATCGAGAAGCGGCTCGGTGGCGACGACGCGGACCCTGAAGAGGTGCAAGACCTGCTTTCAGCATGGACCGACTGGACCGACCTGAACGATCTAGAAGGACTCAATGGTGCCGAAAAAGAATACTATCAATCGCTAGACCAGCCATTTAGCCCACGCAATAATCCAGAGCTGGATACCGTAGATGAACTGCTGCACGTACGGGGCTTCGCAGAATTATTCGAGGGCGTAAACCTGGAAGCCGCGTTTACTATCTATGGCAATTCGCGCACCGTGAACCTGAACCTAGCAAGCCGGGAAACCATGCAACTTCTTCCGGGGCTGGATGATGAGCTAATCGAAAACATCATCGCCTACCGAGAGAGAGAGGGGATACAAAACCGCGCGGAAATTGGAGAACTCGTGCCCTTTGAAAACTTGCTGAAATTATCCAGCTGGGTAGGCAACAACACATCGAATATTTATACCATTTTTGCCTACACCAAACTCGAATGGGCAGAAGGTTCCTTTGCCGAAGCGCCGGACGGAGATGAATACACGATTAATCCAGATGCCGCGGTACAAGCCTACATGGAAATTGTACAAGTGAGTAGCTTCAACGAGCTGCCTCGAATCTACAAGGTCGAACCGTACGGCCACCTGCCTGATACCTCACCTGCCCGAATAATCGAATACGATATTGATTTGGATTAAGTCAGTGCAAGAGTTGCTAACTAGGGTTGGCAATTAAAAGATTGTGAACTACAGTTAACAGATGATAGAGGTTTTCAAAACCGAAGACTAGAGCTCAAGCTCGGATCGACAGAATGGAGTTAGGAAATTTTGGAGACTTTGCCTCAGTAGGCGATAGTGTAAGTGAGCTGCGAATTTTCTACGGCCCTCATTACAGGGTTTATTTCACTAAGCGTTCAGCCTTCGTTGTCATTCTTCTAGCTGGGCGCGACAAAAACTCCCAAATTAAAGGTATTAAGAAGCTAAAAAACTAGCCTAACAATTAGAGGTTTTGATCAAGTCTGTAAAGGTTGCTCGCTGGGAATCGGCTAATTACTTAGAGATCGATGAAGGTATTCAGGGTTATTTGGAAGTGTGCATTGCAGAAGCTGGCCGCGATCCTAGTTTTATTGTTCTTGCGTTGGGTGTTGTTGCTCGTGCCAAGAATATGAGTTAACTCGCACGCGATACAGGATTATCC
>CAVOCG010000017.1:0-29486 GCA_963694095.1 Gammaproteobacteria bacterium | reverse complement strand
GAGGTTCGGGTTCCATTAGCGATTCGGCAACTTGGGTTTCTTGATGTTCCGCTGGGCACGCGAGGTGAGTTAGTCGGTGACAGTGCGCCAGAGGTGTCTTTAATTGGTGTATACGGCGCTGAAGAGCATGAATGGAGTGGAAAATTGGTAAGAACTGAAGCCACTATCGACCCGAATAGTAATACGGTACAAACAATTATCCGGGTGCAGCAACCGGTGGCAGCTGCTGACAATTTATGGGCATCGGCCAATTCCACTATACCACTTCCTATTGGGCTGTTTGTTCAGGCGAATATTAAAGGTAGGCAGGTAGACAATATCATTGCGTTACCTAGGTCAGTGATGCGGAACAATAACCAAGTCTTGGTTGTAGATGCAGAGGATAAGATGTACTTCCGCGATGTAGAAATATTTCGATTGGAAGAAGATAGAGTTCTGATAAGTGGTGGATTACTGGCTGGTGAATACATTTGTACGTCACCGATCCAAGCTGTGGTTAATGGAATGTCTGTGCAGCCAGTTATTGAAAATATATAGTTTTTTAGTTTTGGCATCACTTAAAACCTTTTTGAATTTGAATTAATCTAAAATCGAGGTCAATTTTTTTGAGAACCCCTATCACCTGGTTCATTAAAAACCCAGTCGCCGCAAATTTGATGATGATAATTTTCTTGGTTGGGGGATTTATTTCTTATAATTCTCTTAATCAGGAGGAATTCCCTGATATGGATTTCGGTGTGATTCAGGTAAGCGTAGCTTATTTGGGGGCGACTCCAGCAGAATCTGAATCCGCGGTCTGTCTGCGTATAGAAGAAGCGCTAGACGGTACGGAAAACATTGACCAATTTACCACGACAGCGCGGGAAGGTGGCTGCGATTCGACTCTAACGGTTGCCAGTGGCGCTGATTTGAATCGAGTGCTCAATGACATAAAGGGAAAGGTAGATGCTATCTCTACTTTCCCTACGGAAACAGAAAAACCAATTGTTCGTGCCTTCAGTAGCTCTGGCAATGTAATGACAATGGCTCTGTCTTCGGATTCTGATGATCAGAGTTTGAAGGTTGTTGCTGAAATGATTCGTAATGACCTGCTTGATTTAAGTGAGGTTTCGTCTGTAAACGTTGAATATATTCGGCCGCTTGAAATTTCGATTGAGGTTTCTGAGTTTACTCTGCGGCAATATGGCCTTACTTTAGGTGAGATATCTAGAGCAATTGACCAGGCTTCCTTGGACTTACCCGGTGGCACGATCCGAACTGATTCAGGAGAGATTTTGCTTCGGACCAAAGGACAGGTTTATTCGGGTGGCGAGTATGAAAATATTGTAGTGAAATCTTATCCTGATGGGACACAATTACGCTTAGGTGAAATAGCTGCAGTCCGAGACGGTTTTGAAGAAGGATATTTGGATGCACGCCACAATGGAGTTAACGCCGCGATTATTGATGTTTTGCGTATAGGTGATGAGGACATTGTCACATCTGCACAGCAAGTGCGCGCTTTCATGGCATCGACTGAGTTCGATTTACCGAATGGTATGAAGCTGGATGTGATCACGGATTCTTCTATTAGCACTCAAACGAGAATAGCGACAGTAGCGGGAAACGCATATACGGGCTTGCTATTAGTATTGGTGATTTTGGCACTTTTCTTGCGTTTTAAAGTTGCGATCTGGGTAGCTGCTGGTATTCCTATAGCCATTTTTGGTGCATTAATGATATTTCCCTCTGCCGGGCTAACTATTAGTTCCTTGACTGTTATGGGGTTTATTTTAGTGCTGGGAATTGTCGTTGATGATGCAATTGTAGTCGGTGAGAGAATTCATGCCTTCGAGCGTAAGGGATACGATAAGGAATCTGCGGCGATCGAAGGGACGCTTGAGGTGTCTGTTCCTGTTATTTTTGGCGTTCTCACTACTGTGGCGGCATTCCTCCCCTTGTTGCTTCAGGGAGGGCAATTTGGTGCATTTTCAAATGTGATCGGTGGGGTAGTCGTCTTCTGTCTGATTGCTAGTCTTATCGAATCTCAATTAATTCTTCCCGGGCACATAGCTCATAGAAAAACTGAAGGCTATTTTCTCGAGGGGACGCTTATAGTTAACGCATGGCAGACCTTCCAGCAAAAAATAGCTGGTGGTATGGAATATTTTGCGGAACATGGGTACCGGCGTTCATTGCGCATTGTTTTAAAATATCGATATGCGGCTTGGGCCACAGCGACAGGTGTGGTGATCATCGTAATAGCGCTATTGTTCAGTGGTCGCGTTAACTTCCAGTTTATGCCTTCAGTTGAGGGTGACACTGTCTGGGGTACTGTAAAGATGCCAGTTGGAGTTCCCGGTTATATTACTGAAGAAGCTATTGATATCATTGAAGCAGCTGCGATTGAGTTGACTGCTGAGCTTGAGCTTGAACTTCTTGAACTTAAAGGACTTGGATCAGCGCCGGCAGCAACAGAAAGAGCGGTAGACAGCATACTTACAATAGTGGGAGGTACAGCTCCCCGTGGGGGTCCTGGAGGAGGACTTCGCAATTCTGGTAGCAGCGAAGTTGCAGAGGTCGTGTTATACCTCGCGCCGTTCTATGACCGAGGAGAAATGAGCTCCGCTGAAATCCGGGACAGGTGGCGCGAAAAAGTTGGTACCATTCCTGACGCTTTAGAGCTTTCATTTGTATCTGATGCATTTTCTGCTGGCGAAGCGATTAATTACAGACTGGAAGGGCGAGATGACGATAATCTGAAAATAGCATCTACTCAACTGCGGGAGGAGCTGATGCGCTATCCTGGAGTGTTTGATATATCTGATTCATTTCGGGCCGGTAAACAGGAAGTACAAATACAGATACTTGAACGCGGTAAAACTCTTGGGCTTACCCTCAATGATATTGCAACTCAAGTTAGACAAGCTTTCTATGGTGCTGAATCCCAGAGAATTCAGCGCGGATCAGATGATATTCGCGTAATGGTTCGATATCCGGAGCCAGAGCGACAATCCCTTGGAAATTTAGAAAATCTGTTAATACGAACACCTGCTGGAGCTGAGGTGCCTTTCCTTAGCATCGCAAATTTCTCCATAGGAAGCAGTTATTCCAGTATCAATAGGCGAGACGGTCGCCGAGTAATAACTGTTCGTGGTGACGTTGATCGAACGATAGTGACTCCTGAGGAAATACAACGTGAGATTATAGGGAAGTATCGTACCCAGTGGGCCAGAGACTTGGATGTCGAACTAGTACTTGGTGGGGAGGCTGAGAGAGGTATGGAATCTCTTGAAGAGTTGTATACGACTTTTCCAATAGCGATGATGGTTATTTTTGCGCTGTTGGCCATACCTTTGAAATCCTATGCTCAACCATTAATCATAATGAGCGTGATACCTTTCGGTGCGATTGGCGCGATCTTTGGGCATTTCATTATGGGTGCCGACTTGGTTTTCTTCTCTATACTTGGAATCATTGCATTAAGTGGCGTGGTGGTAAATGCGAGCTTAGTATTGGTACTTTCAATTAATCGTCTTAGAGATGAAGGTGTGGGGATGGTTGATGCAGTATCGGAGGCAGGTATGATGCGCTTCCGCCCGATTGTCCTGACATCGATAACTACATTTATCGGTCTTGTACCCCTTATGGCGACTGCAAACCCAGCAACATTCTTTATTATTCCTATGGCTATTTCTCTTTCCTTTGGAGTGTTGTTTGCTACGGCGATTACCTTATTTCTGGTGCCCAGCCTCTATGTTATTATGCACGACTTCACAGGTCATACAGACACGGCGGAACAAAGGGCAATGGCATATCGCCATTAGGAACTGGAATTGAAAAAAATATTTTTGTTGATGTTTTTTATGAGTAATTGTCTTTTTGTTATGGCGCAGCCCAATCGCATAGACACAGTTGGACCTGACGCTCCTGAACTGGCACAGTTCGGCAGTTATGATATTGGCGTTCGAACTGTTCAGTTTACTAACCCGGATTCGGTAGATTTAATTAACACGATTGCTGGCGGTGAGACTGTTTTGTATGATCGAACGTTAGCGGTTGAAATTTGGTATCCGGCTCTTCTTGCTGACAACCAAAGTGCCGGTGGACAGTATTTCACAACTACTCGTAATCCTGACATCTCAGCTATTTTACTTGGTTTGGCAGTCAGAGATGCTGGGCCAGTGGTCGATGAAAGCAACTTTCCCCTGGTTGTACTTTCCCATGGTCATCCCGGCAATCGATACATAATGATTCACCTTGCAGAAAGCCTTGCTAGTAAGGGTTACGTGGTTGCATCTATAGATCATAAAGACAGCACTTATGAGGATCCGCAGTCATTCAATAGCACCCTGTACAATCGACCTCTGGATCAACGGTTTGTTCTGAATAGCATTGATGAACTGTCTAACGATTCTGCCAGTTTTTTAAATGGGGTGGTGGATACGAGCAGCACGGGTGTTGTCGGTTATTCCATGGGTGGCTACGGTTTGGTTAATAATCTGGGCGGTGGGTATAGTGATGAGATTATGGGCAATTCAGGCGTACCACCGAACAATTTGTTGTATCAACATGCAACAGGTAACCCTGAGTACCGAGATAATCTGGATTCCCGCATTAAAGTTGGTGTTGCGGTAGCTCCCTGGGGTATGAATATGGGCTTTTGGCGGCCTTCAGACTTACTTGGAATTGAAGTGCCAACGCTTTACATCGCCGGAGACGTGGATACCACTTCGGGTTATAAAGAGGGAACCCGGGCGATTTTTGAAAATGCGGTGAACAGTGATCGTTATCTGCTTACGTTCAAAAAAGCTGGCCACAATGCCGGGGCGCCGTATCCGCTGCCTAATGAAATTGTAAACAGCGATGACAAGACCGGCGCAACACACTATACCGATCCAGTATGGGATACATTACGTATGAACAATATTATGGATCATTTCGTTACCGCGTATCTCGATTACTACCTTAAAGGCAAGGAAGAGAGCATCAGTTATCTGGATGTCGTGCCAGATTCTGCCGATGCTATTTACTCAATAAACCTAGGCAAACCAGATGCAAGTCACACTTACTGGAAAGGATTTTTGATGATGACAGCTGAAGGCCTGAAAATGGAGCATCTAGCGACAGGCCAGTAACTTGTTAAGCGCTTAAGGTTAAGCCTTAAATGCCAGTTTGATAGGTTGCACCGATATATCTTTCCATACACCTCCGGTGACATAAGGGTCATTGAGTAGCCAGTTATCCAATTCTTTCCTGGATGGAAATTCAAGATAAAGTGTTGAGCCAATCATATTCTCATCGTCATCAAGAATTGCGCCACCGGCTATGAAATTACCTGCAGTTTTAAGTGGCGCTATACCAGCAAGGTGGGCTTCGCGCCCGGCAAGCCGGCGCTCCATTGCTCTGCTATCATCACCGTCATAGGCTGTAATCACAAATTGCATTGTTGAAAAATCTCCAAGTATCAATCGGTAAAGCTAGCATGACTTGGGCAAAGCGGAAAATCAATCCCAGGTTGCATGATGGTATGATAATTGGATGGCAGCGCTTGCCAAACTAAAGGATCGCATTTATGGTCTGCAGATGAATCCTAATCGAAATTTGGCTGAAGAAACATGAAATATTTAACACTTGCCAGTGAAGACAAATTGCCAGTTCTTGGACTGGGCACATGGAAGGCTGACCCTGGCATGGTCTACAAAGCAGTAAGGCAAGCGATAGAAATTGGTTATCGTCATTTTGATTGTGCGGTTATTTACGGCAATGAACAAGAAATTGGCATGGCGCTCGCCGATGCCATAGGCGCTGGTAAGGTGGGAAGAGACGGGCTTTGGATAAGCTCTAAACTTTGGAACAACGCTCATTTGGAAGCGGATGTCAGACCGGCATTGGAGCAGACATTATCGGATCTTCAACTCGATTATCTGGATTTGTATCTCATTCATTGGCCGGTTGCTTTCAAGCCCGGTGTTGGTTTTCCACAATCAGTCGATGAATATTTTAGTCTAGATGAGGTGCCTATAAGCCAGACATGGCGTGGCTTGGAAGCCTGTGTCGAGCAGGGGCTGGTGCGAAATATTGGCGTATCGAATTTCAGTGTACCTAAGTTGCACGCACTTTTGCAGAACTCAAGTATTAAACCGGTGGTTAATCAGGTGGAGATGCATCCAGCGTTGTGCCAGCACAAGTTGAAGAAATTTTGTGATGACCACGGTGTAGTGATAACGGCGTACTCACCTCTTGGATCTAGGGATAGGGCCTCAGCATTTAAATCAAGAAATGAACCAGACTTATTAGCGTTGGAAGCGGTTCAGGCCATAGCTGAATTACATGGCATGACACCGGCACAGGTTTTATTAGCCTGGGCAGTAAATCGAGGAACCGCCGTCATACCCAAATCGACTAATTCGGATCGCTTAAAATTAAATTTCGACTCAGCCTCTATTGAATTAACACCAGAAGAAGTGAATCGCATTAGCGAGTCAGATCGAAATTACCGGTTTATAAGTGGTTCATTCTTCGCTACAAAAGGTAGTCCTTATACTGTTGGTGGAATATGGGACCAATAGGATGGGAAAGCATTCCTGGTGGAACGCTTTTGGGCGAAATAAAAAGGGTCTATTATAGGAAACAGTTCTGCCAACCTAGAGAGAAATACCCGTGTCACTTTGAGTGAATTGGGTGCAGATGTTTTAAAATCCGGGCTGATTGGGTAATCTTGACCCTCGGGTCGTGGAGTGAAATTTTAGTTCACTCTATAGATTAAACGCAAAAGAGCGATTATTAATGTTAGGCCACGCTTTGCTTCGAAACAGTTTACTCACTATCTGCAGTGTTGTGCTGCTGTCAGGCTGCGCAGCCCTTTTCGATGACATTGACAGGCCGGTAAATGCTTTGGTTTGCGACAACTTCTTGATATACGACATGTGCGCACAGGATATGGATGCAGATGGTGTCGTGGAATATGTTTATTTTGAGAACAGTGACAAAGTCTTTCTTTATCGGGTAGGAACCCAGGAAGGCTTGCCTGCGAATTTGAAAATGCACCGTTGCGCCCAGGAAATGGACGATTCCATAGTGAGTTCCGCATCAAGAATGTTCTATGTTTCTGATGAGACACCCTACATAGAAAGAACTGATATTCGGGGAGCAATGATGCTTAGCTATATCAGCTATATGCCCCGGGTGGCCTCTTGCAATGTCGCGGCAGATCAGGCGCAAACGCTGTCTGAGTGTTAGCCCCTCGCCCAATTTCCTTTCGCAATTATCACTCTCCGTTACTTCCTACAACTGGGGGTGCTTAGTGTTGGGTTCTTAAAAGGTTGCAGCAACATAGCGAAAATCCCCAGCGATTCTTTATCCTGCATACCCGTGATACCTATATCCAATGTTTCTTGGGCTTCGCTGGCTTGATCAAGGTAAGAGTTAAATAATCTGTCCCACCAGGGAAAGTTAAAGCCGAAATTATGGTTGTGCTCTAACTCATCAGTTGAGTGGTGAATCCTGTGCATGTCCGGCGTGACTATAATCTTCCGCAGCATGCTATCCACTTTTAGAGGTAGCTTCAGATTGCTGTGATTAAACATGGAAGTGACATTAAGCAATACTTCGGCAAACAATACCGATGTCGGCGAAGGGCCCATCAATAGCACCAGTAATAATTTGATAACGCTGGAGATTAGTATCGAAACCGGATGAAAGCGGTTGCCAGTAGTCAGGTCATAGTCCATATCGGTGTGATGCATGCGATGAAATCGCCATAGCAAAGGCATCGCGTGAAAGAGCCGGTGCTGCCAGTAAATCGTGAGATCGAAGACAGCAACAAAGATAAGTATACCGAGCCAGTGGGTTAACTGAATTTGATTCAGAATTCCCCACTGCTGTTCCTGTGCCAGTAATGCCGCACTGACGCCCGCAATCGGAAGTATAATCCTGACAAGGTAGGTGTTGAGCACACCAATGCCGATGTTACCTAGCCAGCGCTGTAGTTTCGAGTAGGCCAACACTCTTCTGGGGTAGCGAAGTTCGGCGATAGCCAGAACCAGAAAGACGCAGAGAAAAATGCCGAGCCGCACGCTGGATTCCATATCGGCTATCAAACTATTCATCAGGGTAGTGTAATCAATTGCTTACTGGAAATCAGCTTCAACTTAAAATCCAGGCTAATAAGGTAGCGCTATCACAGAATGTATCTTCTGATGTAAGGATAGATAGGATCTTGGTTGTTTCCGATTTAGCTATAGAATTAATGGGTTGTCGCACACTTTCCTGCAGGGATGCGGATTTCGCCAGTTTTTCCTTGAAAAATAACCATAATAGAGTAGTTTAATTAGTATACTTCTCAGTTAAACTAGACGTCGACAAAATTACGAGACGGAGGCAGTAATGAAGAACCGATTCCTAACCACGCTGAGCCTAATCATAGGCAGCTTGTTAATGGCACCTTCGCTATTTGCGCAGTCAGTCAATTTCCCAGTTACTGAGCATGGCGTACCTGATTTGCAGGGAACCTATACTTACAGAACGTTGACGCCCTTGAATCGTCCAAGAGAGCTAGCTGACAAGGCAACGCTGACGACGGAAGAGGCTATTGAATGGCAGGCGTTTGAAAACACGCGCCAGAACCGCGACCTTGTTATCGATTCGGTAGGAGGTGCCGGGTATCCCCCAGGTGTTATTTCCTATAACGAATTCTGGTATGAACGTGGCGTTGAAACCATCTCCGATCGACGGACTTCACTTATATATGATCCACCTGATGGCAGAATGCCGGCAGCTAACGAGGCAGGACAGGAACGCTTAGCTGTAAGAGCTGAGAACAGAAACCAGAGTCTTGGTCCCGAGGCCAGAACGCTGGCCGATCGTTGTCTAATGAGTGGAGGTGCTGGCCCGCCGCTGGTGCCAGGTGCGTATAACAACAACGTGCAGATCGTACAAACTAAAGACCACATCATGATACTCAGCGAGATGATTCACCGCGCGCGGATTATCCGGCTTGATAGCGAGCATGATGCGCGTCCGTATAAATGGGACGGTGATGCGGTGGCGCACTTCGAAGGCGACACCCTAGTGATCAATACTCAGCATTTTTATTACCATGATAATGGCCGGGGCGCGTCTGCAAAAATGCAGCTGGAAGAGCGTATTCGCCGGATTGATGAAAATACACTGGACTACGATTTCACCATTCAAGATCCGTTGTCATGGGATGTAAGTTGGTCTGCAAAATTCCCCATGCGTCGCATTGATGATCCGATTTATGAGTATGCCTGCCATGAGGGCAACCATGGTCTCGCTGGCATCCTGGCTGGTTGGCGAAGGTATGAATCCATGGGGATGAATGGCGACGGGACACCCAAAGAGTAGTTTTGTGCTGACGAGAGGCTAAGCAACTTAGCCTCTCGTCAGCGATATTATTATGGTGGCCAAACTACTATTAAAAGTTACTTGCCTTACTGTACTTGGCTGCTGCCCAGTTCTCTTCTCCGGCGCAGTCAGCGCTCAGACTCCCTTACTCTACGAACAGGAATTTCCATTCATCGGCTATGCTACTGCTGAGGCTGAAGGTGCAATTGCAAAATTGCAGCAGCAAATTAATAGTGGAAACGTGGCCCTGCAATTCGATCAGGATCGGGGATATCTGGATTCTGTGCTGCAAGCGCTGGAACTTGATAGTGCATCACAGCTACTGGTTTTTTCTAAAACCAGCCTGCAGCAAAATCTGATTTCACCATCGACACCGCGGGCTATTTATTTCAACGATGAGGTATATATTGCCTGGTTGCGGGGCTCCCAAGTGCTCGAAATTGCCGCGATGGATCCAAATTTGGGTCCAGTTTTATACACATTGAATCAGCAAGCAAGTGATCAACCTCATTTCGAAAGACAAATGCATCAGTGCATGCGCTGCCATGACAGCTATGGCTTAACCGGTGGCGGCACCCCTCGCTTTATGATGAGTTCAGGGTATACCGGGCAACAGGGCCAATTAGTTTCGCATGAAAGCCATATTATGACTACTAGCCGCACACCGATAAAGAACCGCTGGGGCGGGTGGTTCGTGTCTGGAAGTCACGGCGACCAGTTGCATTTAGGTAATGTCCAGGTGGAGAGTGCGGCAGATTTGAAACCAGAGAACCTGGCAAAATTCGGTAACCTGGTGAACTTGAATTCCCTATTGGATACGGGGCCCTATCTGACGCCCTATAGCGATATCGTTGCGCTTCTGCTTATCGAGCATCAAATCGAGGTTCAGAACCTCATTACGCGAGTGAACTATCTCGGAAGAACCGCGCTTGAAAATGAAAAGAGTGATTCTGCTGAGACCCAAATCGAGCTTGAAGCGCTCAGCGAAGAATTGGTGCGGTCTCTGTTTATGGTTGGGCAACCTTCCCTCCGTAATCCTGTTACTGGTTTATCAGGGTTTACCGAGATGTTTAATGATCTCGGCCCGAAGGATTCACAGGGCCGCTCACTGCGAGAGTTGGATTTAACCAATCGATTGTTCAAATATCCGCTTAGCTACCTGGTGTATTCTGATGCGTTTGCAGCATTGCCAGAGCAAGTTAAGGGAATTGTTTTCGCACGAATAAGCGATGTGCTACTTGGAAGAGAGAATAGCGCAGATTTTGAACACCTGACTGAATCAGACAGGCGCGCAATTATTGAAATACTAAATGCTACTTCGACTATCAACGTAGAGCCTAATTCTCTCTAGTGGCTCTACCCCTCGATGTACAAATGGAGACTTGCTCTCCCCTATACCCCGAAAGATTAACGAGGCTGGTAGTTTTGCAAGGTTTTGAGAATGACCGTGATCACTCAACGGTTTTGGGCACGGCTCGCATCGGTATTGTTGCTGGCAATTGGTTGCGATTCACCGAAACCTTGTGCGGAGACTCTACTTCCCTGAATATTGGATCGATCAAAATCAAAGTTGACCAAGAATTCAATCCGCGAAACTTCCTCTATAGGGATCGGATAGCCATTGGCATCTACAGCATAATTTCTCGGCGTATCAGGGCAGTTGTCTCGGCTATATGGCACGCCGTCTCGGTCAGCATTCGGGGCTGGAGTCGGAGCCGCTGCAACGGTTAGTGCTGCAGGACGCCTCGTTGAAGCAGAACTTGATCGAGAAGATCCACTTCCATTGACGTAGAAAATCAATTCAGAATCAATACCGCAATCGCTGTCACCAAATCCTCTTTCTAGGAAGTTAAAAAATCTAACAGACGTTCGCCAAACGAGGTTGTCCGCCAGCTCGTATTTAACACCAGCTCCAAAGTCTACGACGGTATCATGATCGTCATCAAAATCGGTATCTCCGATACCGGCTCATACAAAGGTCTCAAACTGGCCAATATTCCAATTTAGATCATAGAGGACACCGACCTTCACGTGATCAATATCCATCCACTGGCTGCCTAGAGAAAAATAATACTGGCCAGAGCATTGGCTTGTGCGGAATAGGGTGCGAGCGCCACTAAAAGAGGCAGAGTTAAAGAAAGAGTATGCATAGCTAAATTTTATAGTAGCATGGACGTAATGTATTCAAACTTTAAAAGGAGGTTGATAATCTGATTTGCGGTTATAATAAGACTTTTGCCTCTTAGTTGTAGGTGCTGGGCGGTTAGCGAGGATCAAGGATTAGTTAATGGGATCCTTAAGCAACCAAACGGTTGAGTTCCTCAAACTAGTCATAAAACGCTGAAATCGATTTGCCATTTTCAAGGTATTCAAACAATGAAATTTTATGGCAGGGCACAGAAAGACGAATCAGAGCTCGAAATTCTTTGCGAGGCAAGCCTAGTTGCAGACCCGGCTACACTTCGAGATTTAGCCTCATTTCTTTATCGGTGTGCAGATGCAATTGAGGATCAGGGCAATAGTTGGGAACACGAGCATTTCGAAAGTAATGAAGTCGTCAGTCCAGAGTTCGTGGTTTTCAATCCGAATGTTGTCAATACATAGTTGATACAGCCCTATAGATTAGTAAATCGATGTTGGGACGCATGAGAATCAAATCAAAATGGAAAGCGGCAATGTTAGTCGCTTGCCTTATTAACCAGGGTACACTTCCGTTGAACGTCCGCTGTTGGCCGATGGCTGCCCCTTTGACATCTGGAATTTAGGTTAATGAATTATTCCTCCATCCTGTTTTTTCGCTTTTGACAGCTGGTTCTTAGTGGTATCGTCTTATTCTAGGCCAATATAGGAGAAACACCATGTCATCTAAAGAAAGAAGAACAGTTCCAACTGAAGCAATTGAAATCTACAACAAGTACATCCACGGTGAAATTAGTCGCCGGTCATTTCTGAGCCGTGCGAAAAAGTTTGCTGTAGCTGGTCTCACTGCCACCGCCATTGTTGAGGCGCTGATGCCGAATTACGCGATGGGACAGCAAGTGTCGCGCGATGACGAACGAATTATTACCAGCTATGTGACCTTGCCGTCACCGCAAGGCAACGGATTTATAAGAGGTTATCTGGTACGCCCATTCAGTGCCGACAGTCGCAGTGAAACGTCAGCCCAGCTTCCGGGTATTGTTGTGGTGCACGAAAATCGCGGGCTTAATCCCCACACTGAAGACGTTGCCCGCCGGTTTGCACTGGCCAACTTCATGGCTTTTGCCCCGGATGTGCTCACCTCCGTTGGTGGCTATCCAGGCGATGACTATGAGGGTGGGCAGCTTTTCAGGCAAATCGACACAGGCGCAAAGTTCGAAGACATTGTGGCTAGCGCGCTGTGGCTAAAAAATCGTGCAGACTGCACGGGAAAAATTGGCGTGACCGGTTTCTGTTATGGCGGCGGTGTTTCGAATCAACTTGCAGTTAGGTTAGGTGATGATCTTGCGGCGGCGGTACCGTTTTACGGTGGAGCAGCAGCTGCCGTGGATGTGCCGAAAATCAAGGCGGCAATCCTGGCGCAGCATGGGGCACTCGACACCCGTCTGGCTGAAGCTTGGCCGGCCTACGACGAAGCCTTAACTGCCGCAAATGTCACACATGAAGGCCATCTTTACCCTAACTCGGTGCACGGCTTCTTCAACGACGCGACGCCTGAACGCTACAATGAAGCGACGGCGACCGAGGCGTGGACTCGCACCATTGATTGGTTTAATACGTATGTAAGGGGGTAAGTAGACGGTTTGTGCCGGGTCAGCTTCTTTCCGGAAGCTGACCTTCACAGGGCTGAATTGCAGAGATAACATGAGTGTGTCATGCCGTTAGTCAACCTAATATGCAAATCATCACCATATAACTACAAGATCGTGAAAAGTATGAGCAATCAGTGCCGCAGTTTTAATACAGGAAATTAAAATGAATAGACAGTCCGTAACCCGAGAACAATTGAAATCGATTATCAATGAAGAATTCAGCAAAATACCTGACGTAGAGGGAGTGCATATCTCGGGAGTCTCACCCCTCGCTGGTACCGATGCCGAGGGTTGTAATTGGTCAACTGCTAACATTGGCTGCAGTCTTGGGAACAGTACCGAGGAAATCCTTGATCCAATAGTTAGTAAAATTGTTCATGACATCAACTGCAAGTATAATTTAAAACCTAAATAGTAATTGACCGGCTTAGCTTTCGTTTCAAACGGCATAGCAGGAGAGTTAATTTACCCAAATCTTTGGTACAACTTGAGCGCGAGATCGGACTGTGCGATGGATTTAAGTCAAAAAATTGATATGCGTCTGTTTTATTGCCATTTTCTGGTATTCTATTGGCCGCTCGTGCTAGGTTACGTACTTTTCTAGGCTGGGAAACTGGCAGCCACTCAATACTGTATTGGCATTATGAAGGAGAATATTATGTTTCGTTTTTTGTTAAAGCTTGCGATTAGCTGCTTGCTCGTTACTGCGGCGACAGCGGCCGTTTCGCAGTCCGATATTTACTACGCGGCACACCATGACTATCGGGTCGTGACGGTTGCCGAGGGCATGGTGCAACCCTGGTCTATGGCGTGGCTGCCCAACGGGGACATGCTGATTACGGAAAAACCTGGTCGCTTGAGAATCATTCGAGAGGGTCAACTGTTGCCGGAAGCGATTCCAGGTACGCCGGAAGTATTTTACGAAGGCCAGGGCGGGCTATTCGATGTCTTGCCTCACCCGGATTTCAACGAGAATCAATGGATTTACCTGAGTTTTTCCAAGCCCGTAGGGGACGGATCCACCACTGCGATAGTTCGGGGACGATTGGAGAACGACCGGCTGACTAATGTGGTGGAAATCTTTTCTGCTCAGGCCGTAGGCAGGAGCCACTATGGTGGTAAAATGGTTATCGACGATGACGGTTATCTTTTTCTCACTGCCGGAGATCGTCAAGTGCCTTCTACCGGTGATCTCAACGCTCATCCAGCACAGGATTTGAGCAATCATCATGGGGTCATTGTGCGTCTGCATGATGATGGCAGCGTGCCCACTGACAACCCTTTCGTAGGTCGCGACGATGCGCTTCCAGAAATTTGGAGTTTTGGCCACCGTAGCCCCCAGGGATTAGCGATACACCCGGAAACCGGTGATCTATGGATGACAGAGCACGGCCCTTTCGGTGGAGACGAGCTTAACCGAGTTCTGCCCGGGCTTAATTATGGCTGGCCTGTTGTTGGTTACGGTGTGAATTATGTGTCAAGCACACCGATTCATGCCCGCCAGAGTCTGACCGGCATCGAGCGACCGGCCCACTTCTGGGTACCTTCAATTGCCACTTCCGGCCTTATGGTCTACACCGGTGACAAGTTCCCCATGTGGCAGGGTAGTATCATTGCCGGTGGCTTGGTCGGCGAGCAGCTTGCACGGCTTCAGATGAGCGACGATGACCGAGAAGTGATGGTGGAAGAAACGCTGGCCTATGGCATGGGACGCCTTCGTGACGTGCGTCAGGGGCCGGATGGTTATATCTACATAGCCATTTCTGAGAGGGCTGGTGGCGACCCGACTGAAATTGTTCGGCTGGAGCCGATAGATTGATTTGAATCGTAACGAGAACTGCAGGGGCCACTCGCAGTTTAACAATTTAATATTGTGAATGTGTAGTCGAGAGATGGAGCAACTCAAAGTGGTGCCCAGGGATGGACATCGACACGAGGGTTTTCAGTCCACAGCTTCACCTCGGCTTATCACAGATTAATCAGAGGTTCTCTAACAAGAAAATCCCATTGGTTTCACCAACGCCTCAAGGTTCCACCCAATCAGCTGATACCAACAGGACAATCAATGCGCTCGCCGGTCCTGGGATTTTTTTGTTGTTCTTGTTTGCACCGCTAGGTGGCCTGCCTTACGAAATACGTTGCAGCATCGGGCTACTTGTATGGATGGCTTGGTGGTGGATTACTCGCCCGGTCCATCTTGCTGTAACCGGGTTTCTTCCTCTGGTCATTGTTGCTATTTTCGATTTCGCGCCTATGGATCGCATTTTGCCAGCCTATGCCTCGGAGTTAGTGATTCTGCTGCTATCGGCAAACGTATTAACCACTTGCTGGAGTCGCTGGGGACTGGACCGACGGATCGCCTTGGCGTCCCTGATCGGAGTAGGTACCAACACCACAAGACAGATCCTCTCCTGGTTCGCCATTGGCATGGCACTGAGCGCCTTTCTGCCTAATACAATTGTTGCAGCAACAATGATTCCCATCGTGGTTGCCATGTTACGTTTTATTGGCATAGAGGATCTGTGGGAGAGCAAATTGGGCACGGCACTGGTGATTGCCGTCGCCTGGGGTACTAGCGCTGGCGGTGCCATGACCCCGCTCGGTGGTGCACCCAACCTTTTAACCGTGGACTATATACAGGAGATGATAACCGGAGAGGAGTTCCTCTTTACCACCTGGGTGTCACGATTTTTGCCCCTGAGCCTCGCGGTCATGGTGGTGACGTTTCTTTATGTCAGCGTCGCCTTTAAGCCCGAGATAAAAGAGGTTCAGGGCACACGCGAGTTTTTCCGTGGTGAACTCAAGTCTCTTGGATCGATGAGTGTGCATGAGAAATGGGGGTTCTTTCTGTTCGCTGCGGCTGCTGTGCTGGCGTTCACCCGGCCGTTATACGCGAACTGGTTGCCCGGGCTAACACCAGCCTACGCTTTTCTGAGTTTTGCGATTCTAAGTTTCCTACTGCGCCCGAAAGGTGAAGACCTGATGACCTGGGAGTATGCCCAGGGCAGGATGATGTGGGGCCTGTTCTATCTCTTCGCCGGTGGCACTGCGCTTGGTCGGGTACTTGGTGAAACAGGGACGGCGGCATATGTTGCCGAGGCCTTATTACCCTTGGCCAGCGGGGGTGGATTTGGAGCTGTTGTTATATTTGCGACGTTAACACTAATTTTAACTCAAATCACCAATAATACGGCGGCGGTGGCTATTACGGTCCCGATCACGATAACCACTTTTCAAAGTCTTGGTCTGAATCCATTGCCCTTCGTCTATATCGTGACCACGGTGGCTAACTGTGGCTTCATGCTGCCTACATCCGCTGGCGGGCCTGCTATTGCAGCCGGATATGGAATCAATTTGAAGACAATGGCAGTCAAGGGATTCTGGGCCTGTTTATTTGCTTTGCTGGCCGTGGTCATTGTCGGTTATCTGTTGGCTTTATACTGGCCGGCTTTTAGTGAACTTTCTTAAATAAATTGAATAGAACCTGTTTCATTTGGCACTTTTGAATTACTGGTATTGCTATTGAAGAGAATCCTACGGTTAGCAATTTTGTAAACTCTGATTTGAAAATTCTGGCGCTAAAGAATCGTGGTTTAAGTTGCTTTCTGAAATTGAAAATTATCGAGAATTCTTTCCATCAGATCCTTGTCCAGGGGTGTTAAACTTTCCAGTCTAAAATGGGTATCAAAAAACATAATTACGATACTGTTGAGCAAAAACCGAGATGAAATCAGGAATCGTACTTTCGGCTCTAATGGCGCTATTGACTGGCTGCACTAACCTTAACACCGAAATACCCGTAGATTTCCCCGGCGACGTTCCTATCATTAGCGGAGAAGTCTACAGCGCAAAACACGGGAATTTCGAAGACGGACTAGGATTCGTGATCGATGTCCTCACCACACTGTCGTGCGAGGAGGTCTTTGCATTCTATGCCGGCATTGTTAGTCCTCCCAGGAATGGTGATGTGCGTATCGAGACTACCTGCGGCAACACAGCGACGCGCTGCGTGTCTATCGCTGTTCGCCTGGGACAGAAGGGATTAAATATGGATCAGTACAATCAATTATTAAAAGGAGACATAGGGATTAAGTATTGGTGAGTTTCATGAGCTGAATTAGTTTGCGTTGGTGGAGAGAAAGTAGATTAGAAAGCCCTCAATAGATTCTCCGACACTAGGAACAAGCAATAGGATGAGCACAGCAAGCAACGATCCGGCGGCGCAGAGAATAAGATAATTTCGTAGTTCCATGGTTCGTTTCCTCTAGTTTTAGCGTGGGGCAAGTTCGAATATCCAGCTGTTGCCGTCTTCGATGCCTGCCCTGGCTCTGGCGATAGCTTGCGCTGGAACTGGTACGGGCACACCGCTGTATTTGGCGAGTAACTTGGCAGATATACCATTCAGTACATCCCCCTCCTTAATCCGAATCAGCTTTCTGGGGTAACGTACACTCTTTACGCGCAGTACCCCTTCGTCGTTACCTTCGTCCGCGTCGAATGCCCATTCCTTCCAGATTTTGCCAAGGAAGGATTTCATGTAGCCAGAGACGACGTAAATCTTACCCTCGCTCTCCAGTATGTAGATGCGGCGCGTGGCCATCGGGTCGTTGAGCTGTAGCTCGATGGTAAAGATATCATCGGTGAAACTCCAGTCTGGTTCGGGCCCTGAGTATAGCTCTCCCGCCACCATCTCGCCGCCGGGGAAAACGACTGTTGCACCGTCAGCAGTGCTGCGTTGGATACGTAGCATACTGATTGAGACTGCACCAATCAGCACAACGAAACCAACCACCTGTAGCACGATCTTGAGAATATTCACTGCTAGTCTCCGAAGAATCAAAGTGATCGAAATGATATGCGATTTGTGACAGCGCGTCTATTTTTCGAGATAGCGTTGATCAACGGGGCGCAGGCTAATTTAGTATGGTCGAGCGGGGGGGGGTGCTTCAAGCGCTCAATTCTACTCCAAAGATAGCGATTAATGAGGTAATCAGAGCCTTATGCTAGACTCGTTCGCATAACAGGCGTGTATGCCGTTTTTAGCTGGGTGCCGGCATAAATGGCTGCCTTTGTAGTTAAGATATTCGCTGTACAACAATGGACATTGTAGGCAATCGACAGCGTAGCGGAAGAAACTGGGTAGACGAATAATAAAAAACCAATGCATCTAGGTAAAAGGAAGCCTAAAATATGAAGCGTAGAAAGTTCATTGAGAACAGTGGTCTCGTGTCGGGCTCCTTGTTACTTCCCTCTTTCTCTGGCGCGGCTGACGCATGGTCAGGCGGCAGAGTTCAACATCTTATCCCTCTGGTAAATTCTGATTCCTTAATGCTCAAGGTTTCCTTTTCGGAACCGCAATCATCACCAGTTCTGCGCGTAGGACAGAATCGATTTCCAGGGCAGCAAACGGATACACTTGGAAGGTTTTGGTCATTTCGTGCAACAGGTTTGGAAAGTAATCAAGAATACGAACTTACTCTTCTTGGTCAGGATGAAGTAAGTTTTGCCGAACCTTGGCCACTCAAAACAGCTCCTTCGGAAAACAATAATACGGAAAGTGTGCGGCTGCTAATATTTAGTTGCGCAGGCGGCCCGGATAACGCCATTCTGAATAATGGGGACTGGCGGTATCTGCCGGTTTCAATCAGGCAGAGGATTTTTCGACGGGCCTTGTCCTTCGCTCCCGACCTTGCTATTGGAATTGGCGATCAGGTCTACTGGGACCAAACTATCAATGCCCGCCGTAGAAATCCTACTGGCGACGCAGTTCGAGAACTCATCTGGGGAAAGTACGGAAATTTTAACGAAGACCTCCCAGTTTTTGGTTCCGACAACGAATCGATATTAACCGGTTGCCTCGATGAGCAATTGGCTTCGCTTTACAGTACAGACTTCCGCTCGGTTCCACTAATTCTTACGCAAGATGATCACGATTATTTCGAGAATGATGAGGGTACCGATGATTCCATTACATTTCCGCCGCGCAATTTTTCTGCGCAATTAGCCAAAGCCTCCCAGTCTCTGTATTTTCCTGAATTTTTGCCGGATCAGTATCGACCGACGAATTTGGCAGGATCTACTACGGATGGTTTAAACGAATCCTATGGCTCTTACCGCTGGGGTTCCTTACTGGAGGTGTTGATGTACGACTGCCGCCGATTCCTGAGTCTAAAAGGACCTACGGCAAATTTCGTCGAGGAACAGGCTGAAAGGTGGTTGGCCGGGAGAACCGAGCAGGAGCAAAGTGCGCGACACCTTATTCACATTCCCTCCACGCCTTTTGGTTGGTCGGCCGGCAAGTGGGGTGAGTGGTATCCGGATTACTTACAGCCCAATGGTCAATTGGGTCTGGAAAATCCCAAACCTTATTGGCAAAGCGGATGGTTTCAACAACACCAACGCATACTGAGTTCGCTTGCGGCACAGGATGAGAGAATACCGTTGATTATCTCTGGTGATCTTCATGCTATAGGCTCTGGTTTGATTACGCGCAGCGGTGATCTCAATTTCGATCGACCAGTCAATACGATTCTTGCAGGCCCGATTGGCACCGGAACTGGCTGGCCCAGCAACGGTCGGGGTATTGCATCCACCGTGCCTTCGAGCATGACCGTGGAAGAGCGGGTTTCTCCTATCGAAAATAACGGCTTTTCAATTCTCGATATCGATCAGGACAGCATTGAAGTCAAACAGTTCGCGTGGCTGCCAGAGCAGGGATTGGATGCACTTGATAGTCTGCAACCCTTCTCGACCTTCAGACTTAATCGTTGAATTCCTTCAGTCCTTGCTGAGGATCAACGTCTTAATAAATGAGGTCAGAGTAAAATGCAGTATCCACAGAACTACAGGAAACTCAGTTAGAATTATGTTTGATTGGAATACAATTTACCGGCTGAAGTCCTCGTTATCTCGCTTTGTGCTAGGCATTGGGATGGTGTTGATAATGGGTATGCCTCATCAAAGGGTTTGATGATATGCCTGACTACATCACCCCTAAGTTGGTTTTCGAACGCGGACTTTCTTGATTTCCTGTTTAATTTAATCTTTTACTTATCAGCGGGCTCAGCTGACGAAATCAAAGTGTGTTACAGATTTCCATCTGCATGGCCGAAGTCCCTACTGAATAGCTGGTGTAAATTTGTGCTGACCCCGTTAGTATGCACACCACTGTGAGTGTCTGTTTTGATCAGAATTTGCCAAACGGGAAATTGAAAAATGCATAAGCCCAAGAAAATTTTCTCACTACAATTCCCTAATACAAAATCTGTATACCTGATTCTATGGGCCCTTTTCCTGGCCCCGGTGGTTGCGCAGGACCAGGATCAGTCAACAGTCATTTACGATACATCCTATTTCGCACAATACAGCCCAGTTACCCTAGGGGATATGATCCGAAATATACCCGGTGGTGCGACCATACTCAGTGGCGGTGGTGGTCCAGGGGGTAGCAATAACCGAGGGTTTGGTTCTTCCGATGTGCAGGTCTTGATTGATGGCCGACGCATGTCTGGCAAGGTAAACAATATGACCACATCCCTGGCGCGAATTCAGGCTGGCCAGGTGGAAAGAATTGAATTGATTCGGGGTAATGCGGAAGGTCTTGATATCCGCAATGAAGGGATTATTTACAATGTGATTCTGCGGGAAGGGGCAAGTAATTCATCTTCCAGTTTCCTGGATGTTGGGGTCGCCGAAATAGATGGCCTGTCTATGGAGCCGAAGATGTTGGCTTCCTATAATGCGAGTCGCGGTGTAATTGAGTACGGCCTAAGTTATCAATATGACACATCTCCGCGGCGCAGAAAAATTAATGAGGACGTTCTGGATGCGGATCGTGCGCCTATCGAGTACCGGGCCCTAATCTCAGAAGAACTTGCCGCTAATCATATATTCACCGGTACGCTAGGTTACGAATTTGAAAATGGCGTACTGTTGCGTTTGAATGGGCTCTATTCCGACAATGAAAGAGTTCAAGACAAGCTGGAAGACCAGTTCCTTGTTGGTACCGGAGCTATGCGAGTCCCGAATGCTATTGAGGACGGTGACTTCAGCTTTGACAATCAAGAACTTGAAATTGGCGGTGACCTGGAATTTGAAGTCGGAAATATTGGTCGGCTTAAGACTCTGTTCGTAGCGAATCGCACTAACGATGACGATAAGATTATTCAGGATTCGATAGTGAATAGTATGACCACTCGCTTGTTCTCAAGCACCGCTGATTATGATGAGAGCGAAACTATTTTGCGCTCTGCCATGACCAGTACTTTTGGCCGTCATACCCTGGAATATGGCGCTGAAGCTGCCTTTAATACATTGGATAGAACCTTCGCCTTTAACAACGATCCTCTGGAAAATGCTGTCGTCGAAGAGGACCGCTATGAATTCTTCGTTACTCACAGTATTCTCCTATCAGATAAGCTCAGTTTGCAAACCGCTCTCACCTATGAATCCTCTACTATATTTCAAGACCGGGATGGAGAGACTAACGAACGAAGTTTTAATTATCTTAAGCCGCGAGTTGAGCTTCGCTTCGATCAAACTGCGTCCGACCAATACCGCCTGTTAGTCGAGCGAACCGCAAGTCAGCTCAACCTCAATGATTTCGTTGCCAGTCGTAACGTTGACGATGACGTCATTAATTTTGGTAATCCCAACCTTGAACCGGAGTCGACCTGGTCCTATTCGCTGGGTTACGAACGGCGCTTTGCCAATGATGGTGGCTCATTGGAATTGCAGGTTCTGTATGACGATGTTTCTGAGCATATCGACAAAATACTAATTGGAACAGATGATTCTGGCGTGGGAAATGTTGGTTCAGCCTGGAGAAGGAGCTTTCAGGCTGATCTTAGTACCCGCTTCGGGTTTATTGGTTTTCCATCAGCGGTGTTGACGCTAACTTACATCAATGAAGAGTCAGAGCTTAGTGATCCATTCACTGGTGGTAAGCGTTCAATGCGCAGATCAACTCCTGACAACATCAGGATGAGTTTCCGTCATGATGTTGAGAATACCAACTTCGCCTATGGTGTAGCCGCTCACCGGCGCAGTGGTTGGATACGCCAGGATGTATCTCTATATGAGGTCACTGATTTCGAAATTCATTTGTCTAGCGCCTTTGCCGAATACAATATCAGTCCAAGTATGAGAGTTCGTTTCGAAGCGGCGCATTTTTTAAATGAGGATGGGCGTACCTTTGACAAAACATTTTATGACGGCAATATTGCTGATGGACTTATAAGGAGGATAGATTTTCAGGATAGCAGAGTAGTCCCCGATTATGTGCTTAGTCTGCAGGCAACGTTTTAAATAGAGCGAGGAGTCCTATTCTCCGTCTCTAAAAAGCTAGGAGTGTCTGCTATTGGCCAAAAGCTGCCGTTCGCAAAACTGAAATCTAGCGATAACAGAGGGTCCGCTTTGCACCCGAAAGCAGACATTAAAGAAAAGCTGGAAAAATCGTTGTAGAGAGATTGTGGTGCTGGGACTCTATGTCGACCCTACACCCGTCTGGGATTCGATAGGGGGGAGTACTTGTAGAAGCAGACCTCGGGGAAAATAAAAATATTCTAACCTCGGGTCAGGCTTGAAACCTAAAATCTAGGATGCACTGCGTAGCGGTTTTTGGCGACGATATATGGAGAATTATTCGTTCTAAAGTGACCGCAGGGTAACCCGAAGGCATTTTCAAGAATTGGGATAAAGAGGTAGGTTTATATAATCCATTGTTTATTATATATAATATAGCAGAAATGGGTAGGCTTGAACTACTGACCCCAGCATTATGAATTCTCTTAAAGCACTTCCCCTGACTTCCTTGTAGCACATTAAATAGGCTGTATAATCATATATATAAGCGTATTTCGTGAATATGACTTCACTGAAACTCCTTTCAACCTCTTTCTGATTCTCGCTATACGGTGACCCTAGGGAGACCCCGATTATGAGTGCCAATGTGCTTAAGTTTACGATCAAACGGCTAAAGGAGCTTCTTGGGCCTAAAAATGGCCGTGACACATACTACGACACTCTGCAGCGCGGTTTGCAATTGAGGATGACTCCTGCAGGTACTAAATCGTTTGCTGTCCGTAAGAAGATAAACGGTAAATCATCTCTCGCGGTAGCAAATACACAGAGAATGAGAGACGGGCTATTATGCGTTTGCGCGCTGGCAATTGCTGGCCTCACGGCCTGCTCACCAAACGCCAAGTTGCTAAATGATACGACCGCTTTGCCGAAAGAAATAATTGATGTGCGCTGGACCGAGCACGGCATCCCGCACATCACTGCGCAAAGTTGGAGGGGTTTGGGCTTTGGCTTCGCTCACTCTGTAGCTTATGATGGCGTCTGTGTGCTCGCCAAGGAACTCGTTACTGTAAACGGCGAGCTCTCGAAGTACTTTGGTGCAGACTCAAAGAATATAAACAGTGACGCCTTCCATCTTGCATTGCTAAACGAAGCGAAGATTGACCAATATCTTAATGCGACCTCTGCGAACAACAGCGAAATGGATAGCGGTTATGCGCAAGGGTATAACCGCTTTATTGAGACTCATGCTGATTCACTGCCGGCTTCCTGTGCAGGCGCTGACTGGGTTAAGCCGATAGATGAGAAGGACCTCGCGCGCCTAGGTATCGGTGTAGGTATTCGCTACGGCCTCGGTCGAGTAACTTCGCAAATCGTAACTGCGCAGCCCAATCAGGAGGTTGCAGCGCTTGAGCCGTTAGACTTATTTATTGATGTGGACAAAATCGGCAGTAATGCCTACGCCTTCGGTAGCGACTTAACCGAGAGCGGTCGAGGAATATTGCTTGGAAACCCGCATTACCCTTGGCAAGGACCTTCACGCTTTCATATGGCGCACTTAATTCTGGCAGATGAAGTCGATTTCATGGGTGTAGGCCTCATCGCAACTCCACGTTTAGTTATAGGGTTTAACGAAAAAATAGCCTGGTCGCACACGGTATCTACTGCTTTACGGTTTACCTTTTTCCGCCTCGATCTGGTACCGGGAAATCCGATGGCATACTATCTCGGCGATGAAGAGCGGGATATTCAAGCAATAGCCGTTGAGGTCGATACCGGCGAGGGAATTGAAAATCGAACGATTTATTTAACACATCTCGGGCCTGTAGTCGCAGGCCCTTCAACTCCATGGACTGATCAGAATGTTTATGTGATGCGCGATGTAAATTATGAAAACTATCGCTCCGGTGACCAGTATGCATCGATGCAACGTGCAGGAAATGTTGTCGAATTGCGAGAGGCTCTGGCTGATCATCAGGGTGCTGCTTTCGTCAATACGATCGCCGTAGACAAAATAGGGGGCGCACTCTATGCTGATATGTCGGCTATTCCTAATGTTTCGGTCGAACTTATTCAACGCTGCGCCGTTATCATGGAAGAAGGGTCGCGCATTACTACGCTAAATGGCTCCGATCCAAACTGTGATTGGCAGATTGATGCAGAGGCTGCTGCACCAGGGCTCATGCCCCCCTCACAGCAGCCGAGCTTGATCACAACAACTTATGCTGGCAACAGTAATGATTCTTACTGGTTAAGTAACCCTGCTATGCGACTCGAAGGCTTCTCGCCGATTATTGGGAATGAAAATGCGACACGTACTCTTCGCACGCGATCTGGTCTTAAGTTTATCGCAGACGTGCTCGATACGGGTTCGAAGTTCGATCAAGGTATGGTCGAAGATCTGCTCTTTACTCATCGTCACTACGGCGCTGAATTATTCCTCGACGAAGTGCTAGCTGTCTGCGCTGATGATGACACCCTCAGTGATGCGTGCGCGGTACTTGCAAAATGGGATCGTAGTCAAACAGTCGACAGCCGTGGCGCTCATATTTTTAATGAGTTCTTCGGTGAAACAAGGCAACTCGCAGATCATTATGCCGAGCCGTTCGATAATGCCGATCCGGTGAACACGCCTCGCGGATTGACAATTGACCGAGCGGTGACGCGTGAGGCTATATTGACCGCGCTTCACGTGGCGGTTAATCGAATTAACGAGGCTAATATTGAGTTAGATGCACGTTGGGGTGATGTTCAGTTCGAGGTGCGTAACGGCAAGAAAATTGGCATTCCTGGTGGCAATGGTCGTCAAGGAATGTTTAGTGTTATCTCGGCAAGGTTTAACAGTGACAATGGAGGCTATACTCCTATCGTCGCAGGTAATAGCTATATACAGTCGGTAACGTGGAATGACGATGGCACTCCCAATGCGCGTGCGATCCTGACTTACTCGCAGTCGCCTGAGCCTGACTCCGAGTTTTACGCCGATCAAACCGAAATTTACTCACGTAGTGAGTGGATAGACATGCCGTTCACGGATGAGCAGATCGCTGGGAAGTTAGTTAGAGAAGAAAGGTTAGAGATTTAGCGATTTCAGCAATTTTGAGCAAGATTGAAAGAATGAGAAGTCAAATTTTTGGCTTCTCATTTTTCAGATTATATATAATCGATAAAAACCATATAATTACGATTAGCCTTAGGAAAGAAGAACGACAGCCAGAGGTTTCTACCGCATACAGGGGGGCAAGGCTAAGACAATTGCTACGGTTGTATTAGCACTCATGCAGGCTGTTAATCGCGAAGACATGTGAGCTATCTTAAGACTCAAGCAGGGTGGCAAGAGTAGCACGCTCTGGAAGTTTCTGCCGCTGAGCCTGAAGATAATAAGTGTGCTATTCAGGTAATAAAGTAACTTTATTAAAATTCACTATTAAGTATCTGGGACAGTGGTTGAGCAGCATTTTAGATAAGTGGCATTCTTATGAAGAGTCAATTCCGCAGATCTTCGGAGGAATGTATCAAGTTTGGTGTCAGAAGGTAGCTTAGGCGCAAGCCCCCTCACCAGCAACTAAAAAGGCAGAACATTGAAAAGCATTGAGACAAGTGCAGCATAACAAAAAGATCATCAAGAAAGCACTACGCGCTCCTATTAGTCGGGAGCGTTATTATGACATTGAGCGTCCGCTCTTGGCCGGAAGCAGCCCTTAGCTAGACTCAAATTTAGCAATAACTGAGGGGCTGCTAAAACTAGATTATTTTTACCCTGCCCCCATTTAATATAATCGGAAAATACGATTACATGAATCGAAATTATTTGTTTTACCGATTATATGTGATGGTATACCTTTGCGTCTTTGTGAATTTAAAACAAATTCCGGACTGATTATACATGGAGGCAAAAAATGCTTAAAAAAACGCTATCAGCTATTACAGTGGCGACGATTGGATTAACCGCAGTCGCGCCACTGCACCTGGCTAATGCCCAGGGTCAAATGGCTACAAATGACTATTGGTGGCCGAATCGCCTTAGTCTGGAGCCCCTGCGCAAGGATTCTTCATTCAATCCTCTTGGACAGGATTTTAACTATGCTGAAGCATTCGCTAGTTTGGATTTAGAAGTGCTTACTTCAGATCTTGAGGAGCTGATGATAACTTCTCAGGAGTGGTGGCCCGCAGACTTTGGTCACTATGGGCCGTTCTTTATTCGTATGGCCTGGCACAGTGCTGGAACTTATCGCAGCATTGATGGCCGTGGCGGCGCGGACGGCGGTATGCAGCGCTTTGCACCTCTTAACAGCTGGCCCGATAATGCCAATTTAGACAAGGCACGCCTATTGTTGCTGCCTATCAAGCAGAAATACGGCAGTGCAATCTCATGGGCTGATCTTATGATACTTGCCGGAACTGTTGCCATGGATTCTATGGGCTTCGAGACCCTTGGTTTCGCCGGTGGGCGTATCGATGGTTGGCAGCCTGAAGACGTGAACTGGGGGCCTGAAGGCGAGTGGCTTGCAGCAGGTCGTCGCGACGCAAGCGGTGAATTGGACAAACCCTTCGGCGCCACTCAGATGGGCCTGATCTATGTTAATCCCGAAGGCCCTGGAGGCAACCCAGATCCTCAGGCGGCAGCTGATTCAATTCGTGAAGCTTTCGGCCGTATGGCGATGAATGATGAAGAAACAGCGGCGCTAATCGCCGGTGGTCACACTTTTGGTAAAGCGCACGGCGCTGCTAATCCGGCTGACTACGTAGGTGCCGAGCCAGAAGGTGAAAGTATCGAAGCTCAAGGTCAGGGCTGGTTGAGCAGTTATGGCAGTGGCAAGGGTGCCGACACTATTACTAGTGGACTGGAAGGCGCCTGGACAAGTAGTCCAGCGGCTTGGACCCATGGCTATCTGGTGAACTTGTATACCTATGATTGGGTGCAGACTCGCAGCCCCGCCGGCGCCACTCAGTGGGAGCCTGCTCGCGGCGCGGCAGCGGACCTAGTGCCTGATGCGCATGACCCGTCACAACGCCATGCGCCTATAATGTTCACAACTGACCTAGCGCTGAAAGTCGACCCAATCTATCGGGAGATTACATCACGCTGGCTTGATAATCCGGAAGAATTCGCGGATGCCTATGCCCACGCTTGGTTCAAATTGACTCACCGTGACTTAGGCCCATCTTCGCGCTACCTTGGTGATCTGGTGCCTGATCAAGAATTCGTTTGGCAAGACCCCGTACCCCCAGTTGACCATGACTTGGTTAACTCGCGCGACATAACTCGACTGAAGCGGTCGGTCCTAGAATCCGACCTGAGCGTTTCTGAGCTTGTAGGTGCTGCTTGGGCATCAGCCTCTACTTATCGCGGAACAGATATGCGCGGTGGTGCCAACGGCGGCCGTGTTCGCCTGGCTCCTCAAAAGGACTGGAATGCTAATAACCCGGCAGAGTTGGCGCGAGTGCTTGGCGTTTTGGAAGGTATTCGGAACGACTTCAATGGTAATAACCGTCCCAAGCAAGTCTCTCTTTCTGATCTGATTGTTTTGGGGGGGGCCGCTGCTATCGAGCAGGCATCTGAGCTAGCGGGTGTGGAGGTGGAAGTGCCTTTTATTCCAGGTCGTATGGATGCCTCGCAGGAACAGACTGATATAAATTCATTTTCTTTGTTAGAACCCAGCGCCGATGGCTTCCGTAACTATTTCGGTAGCGACAACTCCCGTTCTCCGGCAGAGATGTTGGTGGAGAAGGCTGCCCTGTTAAACTTGACAGCGCCTGAGATGGCGGTACTGGTCGGTGGCATGCGCGCCCTTGCTGCTAATTCAGGTAGTGGTGATCATGGTGTATTTACCGATCGTCCTGGCACTCTGAGTAATGACTTTTTTGTTAACCTGATTGACGTATCCACGCAGTGGGCGCCGTCTGCAAGCACTGCCGGTGTTTACGAAGGTCGTGACATGGCGACAGGTGCGCTGAAATGGACAGCCACACCAGCTGATCTGATTTTTGGTTCAAATTCCGAGTTGCGAGCTATTTCTGAGTTTTACTCAACTGCCGAAGCCGAGGAAAGATTTGTCAAAGATTTTGTTTATGCGTGGGCTAAAATTATGACTATGGATCGGTTTGATCAAGAATCTATGTGAAGCGAAAAGTAGCGCGTTGGGCTGATTAGTTTCTCTGTTTCGGAGAAAAATGAAACGGCGGCATGCAATATGCTGCTGTTTCTTTTCTGCTTTTCAGAAAGTTATTGATTTAGGGATCTAAGAGGTTCAGAGTCTTTTGAGCTTTGAATAAGCGAGATCATAATAGAAATGCAGTAGACTGCATACTGCTATTTGAATACTTTTAATAACGTAATTCATAATTCAAATTGCACGCGATCAAATTAGCCGTTTTTCCTTTTATGATTGCTGATTGGATATTTACTACGAAACACACAGGAATCTTGCTCATCCGGGACAAATCGCTGATGCTTTTGGCAGTGTGCCCGTCAATAAATAGCCCTAGGAGGAACATCATGTTCAGAGTCATTGCCGCTGCTGCCCTTTTCACTGTATTGCTCGCCTGTCAACCCGACACACCCAGGACCTATGCCGCTGAAGGAGTCCAGCAGTCCGCTGCGCCGGAATACATGAATCCGAATCCACGTGCGCCTTATTCTGAAGGTGTCCGCTATGGCGGACTGATCTTTCTAGCCGGTAAAACAGGTGGGCCCGGAGAGCCCGGAGTGCAGGCTGAAACACGACGCACTCTGGAATCAATTCAGGACGCACTCGAGCGCTTCGGCTCGTCGATGGATCGAGTTGTGAAATGCACGGTGTTTCTAGTCGACATGGAAGAGTGGGGTGCCATGAACGAGGTTTACGCTGAGTTCTTCTCGGAAAACAAGCCAGCCCGCACGGCCGTCGGTATTAGCTTGGGAGGAGAAACCCGTGTAGAGATCGAGTGCATTGCAGCTGCGTGAGAAATCAAAGGGATCGAATAAAAGGGGTAAGAGTGGTTCGGTTCTAAGGCCGCACGTTGATTTTTAATAAATGGGGTCAGAGTAAAAATACAGTACCTTGA